>NZ_JBYNRN010000032.1:0-59851 GCF_057785155.1 Paenisporosarcina sp. | reverse complement strand
GGCAAAAACATGTTAAAATTCATCTGCACGCATCTCCATTCTTACTTGTTTCTCGACAATTCAAGTATATAAGATATGGATGATGTCGTGCTTTTTTCATGCGCTAAATTGTGTGCTTACCCCAACATTTATTATAGAACCGTTAAAATTTGAGGTATAAAAAAAGGAAGTTTTCTCATGAAGAGAAAACTTCCTTTTAAAAGTATGCTAATTAGTTTGTTACAGCAAGTGGTCCAACAAAGTTTACAACGTTTCCGTTAACGTCTGTTAGATTAACTGCAGAAGATGGTTTAATAGTTAAACCAGATAGTGAATCAAGTGGTGCGCTCAAAGTAATAACAACTTTGTTAGTACCAGAGATTGTTTCATTTACTTCTGTCAAAGCAGTTGTAGAAGAACCTTGGAATACATCGAAGTCATTTCCAACAGTTCCAGTTGCAAGAGCTTCACTTAAAGTAACTTCGATAGTTGTAGCAGAAACAACTTTAGCACTAGTTACAGTTGGACGTACGTTTTCGTCGAAATTGTATGTTCCAGTTTTAGCATCCATAACTGAACCAACAGTTGACACAACATTGCTTACAGTGTAGTTACGAACGCCGTTTGTAGTGATTACATCGTTTTTCAATGTCAATTCAACAGTTTTTGCATCACCTTTGAAGATTGCAGATTCAAATGGTGAAGAAACTCCATCGATAGAGTAGTTGTTTACATTTAGAGCAGATGCTGCAGTCACTTCACGATCGAAAGTAACAGTTACTTTATTATCAGCTTGAGCATATGTTAATACAGCTGGTTTAGTCGTATCAACTGCAGTACCAACAGTGAAGGATACAGTACGGGCTGCAGAATCATTAGTTGCTGCAGAAGTATCTTCAGCCAAACCTACTGGTAGGCTCAAAGTGTAAGTTCCAGCTGTTGTTGGCAATTTGATACGTACAGATTTCTTATCTGTTCCTGTAGTGATATCAGCACCAGTAATAGGTGTAATCGCACGCGTAATGCTGTTGGTATCAACATAAGAACCTGTTACAGATTTAGCTTGGTTTGCAGTCACTTCTTCATTATAAGTTACAACCAAGAAACGGTCTGCATTAACTGTTTCAACTGCATGGCTTGCATAAGCAGGTGCCGTTGTATCAGCAGAAACTTGAATTACGCGAGTAACATCATCTAATGTTAATCCTGCTAAATCTTTAGCGCCTTTAATTGTAACCGATTGAACACCTGCAGTTAAGCCTGTAACATTAGTGAAAGTAGCAATTGTTCCAGTGCTATCTAATGTATATGTTGAAGATACATTATTTCCAACTGTTACTGTAGCACCAGTTGTTTGGATTTTTTCAGAGAATGTAACTTGTAGTTTACCTGTATCAAGTGCAGCTACATTTGTTACTGTTGGTTTTGTTGTGTCACGATCAGCTTTAACAACTGTTGCTAAAAGTGGATTTGGACTTACTAAATTACCAGCAAAGTCCTTCAAACCAGTGAAAGCAAATGTATAAGATGCATCTTTAGTCATTGTTGCAGGAAGAACAACAGTGAATGACTTCTTATCAGTAGCTAGATTAATATCACCTGCACCGATAGAAACCGAAGTTCCACCGGAAACTACTAATTTAGAAGCGATTGTAGTAGTAGTTTCATCCAACGGCTCACTGAAAGTGAACTTAGCAGCTCCCGATGGCTCATAAGTTACGCCAGCAAAAGTAGGACGTGTAGTATCGCTAACAGAAACGAATGCTTTGAACTCAGCTACTTTTTTGCCATTTTCAGCTTCGATTTTATCTTTAACTACTTCAGCAGCGTAAGAGCCGTTCCAAGTAGTGTTTGCAACTAATGTTAAAGTTTTGCCATCTGCACTTAAATAAGCATTATCTACAGACGTACGAGCATCAGCAGAATTCAACAAGATTACGCCAGCTACTAAGTCATCATTTGCATCGATAACAGATTCTTCTTTAATTGCTTGGTTAAATACAAATTGAAGTTCTTTAGCGTTTGCAGCACTTACAGATACAACTGCAGGAGTTGCAGGAACTAATGTTTCAGCTTTATAAACGAAGATTGCGAAGTCTCCACGTTTGATTGCATCGCCAGTACCGAAAGTAGTAGCAGTTTTACCTGAAGTAATTCCAGCTTCTACAAATCCAGCAACAGCTGAAGCGTAACGAGAGCTAACGTCAGTGAATTTCAATGAAGAAGTATCACCTTTAAGATCGTAAGCTTTAACGTTAGCCATGATTAATGCAACTTCACCACGAGTTAAGTTATCTTCAAAACCAAAACTAGTAGTTGTTTTACCATTGATGATTCCAGCAGCTTTTAAAGAATTGATTGCTAGTGCTGCACGAGCAGGAACATCAGTGAAACCTGATGGTGCTGCATTGCTGTCATCTACGATACCTAATGCTTTTGCAAGCATGATCGCAGCATCACCACGTTTGATTGTAGAGTCGATACCGAAAGAAGTTTCAGTTAAACCTACTGTGATGTTGTTTTCTACTAAGTAATCTACTGCTACTTGGTATTTTGCAGAAACATCCGTAAATGCTGCAGTTGATGCACCGTTAGCTGATGCTACTGGTACGATTGCTGATGCTACTAATGTAGCAGTCGCTGCAGTTGCAACGAATTTTTTGTACGACTTTGGTTGGTAAGCCATGTGTAGTATTCCTCCTGTTTTTTCGTTCATTCTGTGATATGAGTTGATTTGCATCAACTTTATTGCACAGTTTAAATTGTACCAACAATTTCTATCTTATGCTACTATTCTTTGACATTATTATTACTTTTATTAAAAAAGTATGAAACGTCTGTAATGGGAACACAAGAAGAAATTGGGAACTTTTTAAACTCTCATTCTATAATAACAAAGAATTTCCTTTTTTCAACTAAAAACATAGAAAAATATGATAAAAATTAGTTTATTTCGAAAATAGGGTTATATTACACTTGCCATAATACCTATTTTTTAACATTTCTTAGTAGTTTAGTTTCACCATAAATCGACAGTATTGCCAATAATGCACCTAAATAGATAGAAACACTTGGTGCGGTGAGCACATGTCCTGCTGTATAACTAATACCAATTCCTAAAAGAAAGGATACACCTGTAAAAATCGTAAAATAGTTGAAATGGTATTTAAAATTCTGAATAATACGTAAAACATATTTACTTGCCAAGTAGACTAACGGTGCTATTAAATAGATAAAACCTAAAATCCCAAATGTATAAAAGAAATCGTGGAAGTCCATTTCAACTATTTTTAATGGCTTTTCTTTTGTTGGCACATCGTAGTTACCAGCATAGCCCATTCCAAAAAGCTTCTGCGCTAGTGGAGCTTCATTAAATTCTTTCTTATAATTTTCTGCATACTGTTCTCTACTGCTAAATACTAAATTTTGAAATTGCTCATTAGTAATCTCTTGATCTTCTGTATCCTCATCATCGATATTTTCTCCTAATCCTAACTCAGGTTCATTATCCTTATTTGAAAAATCAATTCCTAAAATCCCAAGATGAGCGTACATATTATGAAACACTGGTGTAAACGGTGTTACCGCTATTAGTATTACTAGAAATAGTCCGCTTACCATCGTATTGATTTTAAATGAAGATTTTTTATTCCAAGCCCATAAAATTAAACTCCCTATTAAAGCACTGAGTAATACTACTACAATTCCACCATATCCTACCTTTGTTCCAAGTGCGAGCATGGATAAAGACAAACCTACAAACGGAATCCAGTATTTAATATCTTTCCAGCTGCTTGTTTTTTGTACAGCATATAGTGCTGTAATTGGTAGCAAAATGGCCATGATAGCCCCTATCTCGTTACCAGCATAGAACCATCCTGTCCATCCTTCTTTCGAACGCACATAATTTTTCATGCTTGTTTGTGTTAGCTGAGCCACTATAAATACAGCACTAATAATTATTGAAGATGTAAGGAACGTTCTGATGATTTGTTCTTTTACATTCGTTCCATTTAGTTTCAGTTGCTCAAAAATTAATAGGAAACCGAATAACATGACATGAAAGTACACGGCTTTATTAAAGAAGGTTAACTCTTGAACCAAATAGTATGGATCCTTTATTTGCATATTCATTGCTATATTTATAATCAGTAAGATGAATAGACCAACGAGATAGGCTAGGTAATATTTAGCTCGTTTCGATTGGAATGCCATATAAAGAATAAATACCGTCATCAGTAAGAAATAAAGTGTTCGTAATACAATTCCAACTGAGATCGATAAATCTGTCCAAAGAATAGTTGCAGTAGTTAATATATCAATTACTGGTTGCAATACAATAAATGCAACCATGAAAAGTAAAAATCGTTGGTTCTTCATCATTGATTTCATCCTCATTCGCTTTCTATAGAAGGTTTTTGTTTTTCAAATACGTTTTTGAGCCTTTTAGCAACTAAATTCTGATCAAAATATTTCGCTGTATGGAGAGCATTTCGACTCAGAGCTTTTTTTTCTGTTTCTGATAAATTAGCATAAACTATTATTTGATCAGCTAATTCACTTGCGTTACTCGCTTGAAAAGTTAGAGCATTTTCTTCATTCACATAATCTCTTGTACCAGGGATGTCACTAGCTATTAGTGGAATTCCGCATGCCATTGCCTCTAAACCTACTAATCCTAAACTTTCTTGATGAGATGGAAAACAAAAAATGTCTGACGCATTAAACACTTCAACCATTTGTTTTTGAGTTAACATGGGTAATCGAGTGATGGAAGAATTTAATTCGCAAGCATTAACCATCGTGTTTAATGTATGATCTTGTGAACCTGATCCAGCCATTAGAATATGAAGCTTCTTAAAGTTTTCAGGATTATGTTTTTTGATAATTGATATGCTATCAATGAGAGTATCCCACCCTTTAAATGGATCCACTCTTGAAATATAGCTTATAACAATTTTATCTTTTGAAATATTGTGAGATTCCCTAAAGCTATTCCCAAATTCATCATTTGGTTGGAAAAGCTCTGTGTCAACTCCACCGGATGGGAAAATGGTGATAGGACAAGATACTTCATACTTTTCTTTTACTACTTGTTGATAATAGGAGGATGGCACAATAACTTGATCAATGACTTTCATCATTTTTTGAACATCCGGTTGATACTGTTCTTGTGCTTTTGTTTGAGGCAAGATATCTGTTCCATGTGTGTTTAAAATGATGGGGATTGACGTCTTCCATTTCTTCATCAATTGAATCAGTTTTGCGTTTTGTGAAGCGTAGTGTACATAAATAACATCGGGTTTAGTAAAATGGGTTTTCATGAAAAATGAAAGAGCATATCGGATATATCCAATTAGCTTTTTCATTTTCGAGTTTGTTTTAGTTAGTTTCACTAGAATGATTGAGTGACCAGCATCTTTTAATATGTTTTCCGTTCGTTGAACAAACACCCCGTAATTTGGTGCTTGTTCTGAAGGATACATATTCGTTAACAAAAGGATTTTCATAAAAGCATCATCCTTGTTCTAATTTCTTTTTCATGAATTCTATTAATCCGTCTTTCAAATCAGGTCGTTGCAGCGCCATTTCAATCGTAGTAGTCACAAACCCTAATTTTTCTCCTACATCAAAACGCTGACCTTCGAATTCATATGCGTAAACTTGTTGCACTTGGTTTAATTTTTCAATTGCATCGGTTAATTGTATTTCTCCACCTGCTCCTATTTCCATTTCATTTAAATAAGAAAATATCTCAGGTGTAAAAATGTACCTTCCCGTGATGGCTTTATTCGAAGGAGCAGTTCCAAGTTTAGGTTTTTCTACAAACTTCTTCACTTTATACAAATTCCCATCCTGTTCATAAGGATCAATAATTCCATAACGATCTGTTTCTTCAGGTGCAACATCCATAATACTGATCACTGAAGATTGTGTTTTATCATATTGGTCCATTAACTGCTTGAGACATGGGACTTCAGCTTGTACAATATCATCTCCAAGTAAAATAGCAAAAGGTTCATCACCAATAAATTTGCGTGCTGTCCAAACAGCATGACCTAATCCTAAAGGAGCTTTTTGACGAATGTAATGTATTTCAACTTTACCTGAGCTCTGCACTTCAGCTAGTAAATCGAACTTCTCTTTACGCTCTAATGTATCTTCTAAAAGCGGAGCAGAGTCAAAGTGATCTTCGATTGCACGTTTGTCTTTCCCTGTGACGATAATAATGTCTTCAATACCTGAAGCAATCGCTTCTTCTACAATATATTGAATGGTTGGTTTATCGACAATGGGAAGCATTTCCTTTGGCATTGCCTTTGTGGCTGGTAAAAAGCGAGTACCTAGTCCTGCAGCAGGTATAATGGCTTTTCTTACTTTTTTCATCAAACCATTACCTCCTTAGTTTTTCGCATCTCCTAAAAGATACACGTCAAATCCTGCAGCTTCCCACGTTTCACGATCGATACAATTTTTCGTATCAATCACTACGTGATGCTTCATTTGAGATTTAATATCGTTAGGACGAATATCTTTAAATACTTGGTGATCCGTCAAAATCAATATAGCTGAAGCACCTGACAACGCATCATCTTGAACTTGCGTTTGCTCAGGTAAGTTATTGTTTTTGATATGTGGATCGAATGCCATAAGATTCATTTTACGTTCAATTAATTGTTCTACCACTTCAACTGATGGACTCTCACGCATATCGTCGATATTTCCTTTGAAAGCTAGTCCAAAAACTGCTATTTTAGGATCTTTAATGCCTTTTGCATTTAAAATATCCGCAGTTAATTGTGCAGTATACGACGGCATACCATCATTAGTCTTACGAGCTAAATGAATCATTTTTGATTGTTCTGGATCTAACTCTACTAAGAACCATGGATCGACTGCTATACAGTGTCCGCCAACACCAGGTCCTGGAAAGTGAATATTTACACGTGGATGGAAATTAGCTAATTTAATTGCTTCCCAGACATTAACACCAATGTTTTGAGCGATTTTTGCCAGTTCGTTCGCGAAGGCAATGTTTACATCCCGATACGTATTCTCCATTACTTTTACAAGTTCAGCAGTAGTGGCATCGGTTTCGTGCATATTCCCTTCTACAAAGGATTGATATAATTCAGTCGTTTGGCGAGCAGATTCTTTGTTAATTCCACCAATGATACGGTCATTTGTAACTAATTCTTCAAACACCTTTCCTGGAATTACCCGTTCAGGTGAATGAGATACAAAAAGCTCAGTTCCGATTTCAAGGTTAGACTTGACTAGTTCTGGCATCATAACATCTTCTACAGTTCGTGGAGGAACTGTTGATTCAAGAATAACCAAGTTTCCTTTTTCTAAAAATGGGACTGTTGAAGCCGTTGCTATACGAACATATTCCAGGTCCGCTGTTTTGTCGGCTTTTATCGGTGACGGAACCGCAATGATAAAAACATCTGCTTTAATTGGTTTGGTCGAAACAGTTAAAGTACCCGAATCAATTGCTTTGTCTAATCGTTCTTGTAAGCCGTTTTCTTCTATATGAAGTTGTTTGTTTTGAATCATTGTAATTGCTTTTTCGTTTACGTCCACACCATGTACTTGATGTCCGTGATTCGCAAACATGACCGCAGTTGGTAATCCAATATATCCTAGACCAACAACACAAATGGATTTTTTCATTTGAATTCTCCTTCAGATAATAATCTATATAATAGTAGGGATTTTATTTTCGTTCTTTTAAAACTTTAAGTAAAAAGATAGGTAAATTCATTTGCCGACGAATTCGTGATGGATTACTAGCAAGTCGATACAACCATTCTAACCCAAGTTTCCGGAAAAGTGCGGGTGCTCTTTTGACTAACCCAGAAAACACATCAAAACTCCCACCAACTCCTTGGAAAACAAGAACGTTTGGCAGGTTCGTTAGGTTCCTTTTTATCCACAATTCTTGTTTAGGGCTACCAAGGGCAACAAATAATACCTTAGCTCCACTATTATGGATTCGTTTGAGTAGAGCGTCTTCGTGTTTATCATAACCATTGGTATAACCAGCTACGATAATATTCGGTCGTTCTTTCGTAATTTCTGAAATCGCTTTCGTCACTACTTCTTCTTTCGCTCCATAGAAATAAACTGGATGCCCTTCATTTGCAGCAAAATCAAGAAGTTTACCCATCATATCTACCCCAGTAACACGAGATGTAATCATACCACCTTTTACTTTTGATGCTAGTAAGACTCCCACACCATCAGCAATTTGAAAAGTAGAATTATTTATTAGATCTTTTACTTCGGGATTCTTCTGAGCCGTAATGATTTTCTCAGGGTTGACAGCTATGATTGTAGACTGTTCATTTTTAGACATTCTCGCTTTTATTTCAGAAATGATTCCTTCGTATGATAAGGGCGATACATTCACGCCTAAGTAAGTTTTTTTCACGTTTCCTAACCTCAATTCGTTCACTTTCAATTGATATAGTATAGCAGATTTTATGTTTAGTTGCATAGGCTCCTCTACAAGTGATAAAATTTGGAGATAGTGTTGCTTTCACCACCTGTGTGAAAGCTTTCTTTATGAGGAGGATTTATTTTGAAAATTGTACTTTCTGGCTTTTATGGTCTTGGTAATACAGGCGATGAAGCTATTTTAAAAGCGATTGTGGATAATTTGCGTTCTGAGTTAAACAATCCTGACATCACGGTTTTTTCGTTATCACCTGAACAAACGGCTAAAGAGCACGGAGTTAAATCAGTGTATCGCGGGTGGCGTCATGGGAATAAAGAAAAAGTCAAAGCACTTCGAGATGCTGATTTACTTATTTCTGGTGGTGGTGGCCTACTGCAAGACACATACCCTACGAAATTTTTATTTGGACCGCTTCCATATTATTTATTAATCGTATTCTTGGCGAAGCTTTGCGGAGCTAAGGTTATGTTCTTTTCTCAAGGAATTGGACCCGTCACTTCTACTTGGGGCAAAATATTAATGAAAGTATTCGCAAACATGGCTGATTTCGTTACAGTTCGTGATGATTATTCTAAGGAATATCTTCATTCATTGGGTGTAAAGCGACCTGAAACGGTTGTTACTGCAGACATCGTTTTTGCTTTCCAAGGTACGACTGATACATCTGCATATGATTCACTTCAATTAGACGGCAGAGAGAAGTTAGTTGCGGTTGCTCCACGTCCGTGGTTTGAACAAGAAGAAGAATATATCGAGAAAATGGCTTGGGTTCTTGACGAATTAATTGAACAACGTCAAGTGACTCCAGTTTTTGTCCCAATGGAGCCTCCATACGATACGAATGTTTCGAAAAAGATCTTAGCAAAAATGAAACACGCTGACGCTACAAAATTATTAGGTGAACAATTCACGCCTAACCAATTTTATAACTTCATTGGACAAACAGATTTAACACTTGCCCTACGTTTACATGCCTTAATTTTTGCAGCGTTATCGAATGTACCGCATATTGGATTAAGTTATGACCGTAAAGTCGAAAGCTTTTTAAAACGTTCAGGCATGTGGAAGCATTCATTCCCGCTTGAAGACTTTACGAAAGAAGCTTTATTGACTGAAGCAATTTATGCCTTAGACCATTCTGCTGAAGTAAAAGCCATGATGGAACCTAATGTGGAAGTACTTCGTCAAGAAGCTCGACGCAATGTAAGCTTATTAAAAGAGAAGTTTGGGAGGACTGCCAAGTGAAAATTTTACTCGCTACTTCATATGATTACCCACATTTAGGTGGTTTATCGACTCATTTAGCTACATTAAAAACTGGTTTAGAAAATCGCGGACACCAGGTAGATATCGTTTCCTTCAGTGATGTGCCTGTTTGGAAACGCCAATTTATCGCACGCGGACCTGCTTTTATTTTAAATAAAGTCAAAAAAGGTTCTGGTTATGTATGGTCGCTTCAACGTCGTAAAGAATTCATTGAGAAATTGGTTAAAGAACGTATCGGAAGCGATTATGATTTGGTCAATGCTCAAGATGTTTTTGCTACGATGGCCGCTTTGGCTTCTGGGATCCCAACAGTAAGTACGGTTCATGGTTACTTAACTTATGAAAGTATCTCAAAAGGATCTGTTGACGAAGGTTCAAAACAAGCTGATAAATTAATGGCGGACGAGCGTATTGCTTATACGGCAACTAAAGCTGTTATTACCGTTGATACTCGCATTAAAGAGTACGTTGAACGTGAAACTGGTGTCGTTGGCTCGATGATTAAAAACTTTATCGACGTGGAGTCTTTCAAACCGGAAGTTGAGCGTCGTTCAGAATTCCGTGAAAAATACGGATTTAGCCAAGACGATTTAATTTTCTTTGTACCTCGTCGCTTGACTCGCAAAAATGGAGTTATCTATCCAGTCCTTTCCTTCCCTCCTGTATTGGAGAAGTTCCCGAATGCACGTGTCGTGTTTGCAGGAACTGGAGAAATGTTTGAAGAGTTGAAATCTAAAGCATCTGAACTTGGTGTTGCAGATCGTGTAACAATGCTTGGGGCTGTTGACCATAAAGACATGATTGAGTACTACGCATTAAGTGATGTGGTTTTAGTTCCTTCAATATATAGTGCTGGTGTAGAAGAAGCCACATCGATTTCTGCATTAGAAGCGATGGGCTCTGGTGTTCCTTTGATTGCTTGCGCTGTTGGTGGATTGAAAGAAATCGTTGATCACGAAAAAGATGGTCTGCTTGTTGAAGAACGTAATATTGAAGATTTAACCAATGCCATGATTCGATTATTAAATAATAAAGAAGAAGGTTCACAGTTAGCTACTGCTGCTCGTCAGAAAATCATCGACGAGTATTCTCACTTTGCTGCTGCTGAAAAATACGAATCGATTTACAAGCGAGCTCTCGCTAAATAATTTAAAGCTCCTTGCAGGTTTTGTGCAAGGAGCTTTTCTAAGTAGGTGGACGAATTGAGTAGTTTAAAAAAAGCGGCTTTGTGGACAACGGGTCTCGCTTTATTGTTAAAGTTATCTGGTTTTATTCGAGAAGCGATTGTCGCTCGTGAATTTGGTGTTAGTGCTGAAACGGATGGTTACTTTTTAGCATTTGGATTTATTACTTTGGTTGTTGCCATGATTTCAACTGGATTTAATAATGTATTTTTACCGATGTATGTGAAGCGACGAAAATTAGGTAGTGATACAACAGATCAAAATGCGAATGCGTTATTGAACTGGACCATGTTGATTTTTATAGTTGTCAGTTTTTTAGGTTGGATGTTTGCCTATGCATTTGTTCCTTTTTTATATGGCAACATGAAGGAAGAAATTGAACCGTATGCTGTTCGTATGACCCAAATCTTCTTTGCATTCATGACAATGATTGCATTAACTGGTTTATTGGACTCTTATTTGCAATCAAGACGAATTTTTGTCCCTTCTCAACTGGCTAAGTTACTCGCAACATTAATGGCTGCGGTCTTTGCTTTATTGTTTAGTGACATGTGGGGAATTTATTCGCTTGTGTATGGATTTGTTTTTGGTACCGTGCTTGGTGTTGTGATTCAATTATTTTTCTTAGGAAAGTCGGATTACAAATGGCGACCTGACTTTGCAATGGAAAGTGATTTTAAAAAAGCTTTTATTATTTTAATTATCCCCTCCCTGCTAAATTCAGTTGTAGGGCAAGTAAATTTATTTGTGAATAAAGCATTTGCTTCTGGTGTAAGTGAAGGTGCCGTGTCGTACTTGAATAATTCTTCGTTATTAGTGAGTATTCCAAATGCGATCTATGCAACTACTTTAGCTGCGATTATCTTTACTTTAATGAGTGAACAAACGGAGAATTTAGCTAAGTTTAAAGATACCTTCTTTAGAGGTATGGAAATTTCGTTAGTTACATTGTTGCCCATCGCCATTGGGTTATTGGTTGTCGGAGATGCGGCGATATCTTTTGTGTATGAACGCGGAAGGTTCACTTCGGAAGATACCGCGAATACGTACTTGGCATTACTATTTTACTTACCAATTATTGTATTTCAAGGGATGCAGCTGATTTTATCGAAGTCTATGTATGCTCGGGGAAAAACCGCAGTAGTTTTTCGTATTAGCGTAACGACAATTTTAGTAAACTTCTTGCTGAACTGGTGGTTGGTTGATGATTATGGATATCCGGCCCTGGCTTTTTCTGCTTCGATTGTGAGTGTGTACTACTTTGCGGTATCAATGATCGTGGTATATCGAGATTTAGGTGCTAGCGAGTTTAAACGATTTGCACAGATGAGTGTTCGGGTTGTTATTCCAGCTGTCATGATGGGATTGGTTGTTTGGGGAGCTAAGGAGTTCTTAGATGCTGAGGAATGGTACTCGTTGATACAGCTCGGTGTGCTGATTCCAATTGGAATAGCTGTTTATGCGGTAATATTGAAAGTCGTTTACCCGGTTGGCTTTAATCGTATTGTTCAGATGGTTAGAAGATAAAAAAGTAGTGAAATGTTTTAAGGCGGTGTTTGAATGAAGAAAAGAGTTATAGTTGGTCTAGGAATTCTAATAGGTTTATGTTTAATTATTTTTGGAAGTTTATTTGTTAAGGAAGATTTAGAAGTGAGTATAGGTGACGGTGGAACTTACCATATTTTGTTCCCGGCCATATTATCTGTTGAAGAAGAAGGTATTCAATCAGTTGAGTTTGAAAATACGACAGATCAGATTCAATTATTTAATTTTAAGCTTTTTGGTCAACAAGCCGGTAGCTTTGAGTTAGTTGAACGAAAATTAGGAAATGACACTTCTTTTGTTTTCGAAAGATTTAGTAGTGAGCTATTACCCCTACCTGTTACTTTTGAATTTCATTTAAATTCAAGTATTGCGGACACTATTTCATGGAACCCTCGTATTGTGGAACATCCTCATCATCCTGATTTTGGTGTAGATCCTACTGTTAATCCATGGGGACTTATCAAAAGTAAAGATTTACAAATTATTAAGGGAAATGTGTACCTTTCTGAGATAGTGACAACCAGTTATTCTAAAGATGAACAAAGTATTATTAGAGAACTAGATAAAGAAATTCGAGAATTAAAGATTGAAGGCCAAGAACTTACTCAAAGCTTTATCATTTGGCCAGGTAAGTTGGCTGAATCATGGGCATTACATAGTAAGGAAGATTTGTTTAGTAGTGAGAATGCTCAGAAAGATTGGATTGAATTTAGTTTAACCAATCAAACTTCCCAACTAAACTGGCTAACTGTAAATGGTCCTTTTACGAAACTACCTTATTCTATTGAGCCAGGCACTAAAATGGGCTATGGTCGTGCTATGGGACGTTTTGAGGATGACATTGCATTAAGCTGGTATGAGAAGGATGGCTCTGTATTCCATGAAAGTATGGCTTTGAATTCGCGTGTAAATTTAATGTCTTATAATAATGAGTATGGTAGTTCAAGATGGCCGACAGAGTATACAAGCATGTGGCTGAAAAATGCATATGGACTTCATGCTCCCTATGTCGATACACGCTTTAATGAATACGTCGCATTTTATTTAGATAAACTACCTGTTATTTTTGGTGAAGAGATTGATAGTGAAACCATGTTCGTTCCTTTGTATGCGGATTATTTACTTTCACGGGTTGAAGAGAAAGACATTATTGAAGCTACAGAAGGCTTTTTAATCGTAGATTATTTTGACAACCGTGAAGACACTAAAATTACCCATGCTTCCTTAAATCATGAACTAGGTGGTTTAAAGATTCTATTAAGCGCTTATGATTCTACTGGGAATGATAAGTATTTAACAGTTGCTAACGAAGTCACTCGAGGTATTGAAACATTTGGTCAAGAGGATGGAGGTTGGATACGAGAGAATGGTGACTTATGGTACCAAGCAAAACCAGATGGGACATTTTCTGGAGATGACTATCCTCAACTTACGTTAGTCGACTTGTTAGAAACGCAAGCAATGTTAGAGTCTATGAATATGCCTAGAAATGCATATTTTGATAGAATGATTGATTCAAAGCTTTCGTACTTAGAGAGCGAGAAAGTAGAATTGATTGAGAAAGTTACTAATCTTCTTGAGTAAAAATAGTACAAAGTAAGTCAAGTATTATATTTATTTATATACCTACATCTATAAATTCGGAAAAATCCGAGCTAAACTCGGAAATTTGTCGATTTAACTTGAAACAAAGCAACAATTCTTTGAATACTAGCTATTTTAAGATATGAAAAAGGGGTAGTCACAAGAGTCAGGTTTAATGACTTTTGGACAGCCCCTTTTTTTATTATGGATATGTGATCACATTAACTACGTCTGAGCGAACCCATCCGTATACTGGTGAAGATATATCAACAAATTTATCTGAATAGACTTTGTACCATGTATAGCCACCTTCTTCAATTGAGTCTACAACTGTTAAAGGATAACCTAATGGATAGCCATTTGGAGGTAATGAATCTTTGTAAACTCCAACGTTTCTAGGACGATATGAATAAAGAATTTCAGACCAAACTGAAGGTTGAGTTCTAATGTTTGTTGCAACTTCAAATTTTGTGAAAAGAATTTGCTTATGTTTATTTATATCTTTTCCACCTAAAGCTGCGTCTAAAGTAAGCATATGTGCACCCGCTTTAGCTCCCCATGTCGGATCAGAAGCATAGTTTACATTGAAACCAGTCGTTTTATTTCCGAATGCAGCACCTAGATTACGAGCTGGAACACCCATAAACTCGGGGTTCACATAACGTGAGTTCCAAAAATTATCTACTAAACTATCAGCACCTTCTTCAGGAGTATCAAAAGTTCCTGCAGCTGGGCATGTTTTTGTTAATGAGTCATAAATGTGTAAACCAAAAAGGTTATTACATTGTTGCGCTCTTTCACTCATTCCATAAGCACTCTCATGAATAGCAAGAGATAAAATGAATAATGCATTAATTCGTTTTGTTTCCTCTAATTCTTTAAAATGTGCACCCATACCTAATAGTTTTGAAGTGGATCCATTTGCAGGGTATTTTTCTGCTAATACTTTAACAATATAAGCATCTAATTCTTCTGCGGTATAACTAGTCGTCGTTCTTGCTGATAGATATTGGAAGTATGGAAAATTCGTTCCTATTCCTTGTCCTTGTTCATTCATAAAATGAACACTATCATGACTATAATATTTAGGACCCTGTACTAAAAATGCTGGAGCTGGACCAACTGCATAACTAGCCTTAGCCTTCGAGTAATGGTTATATAAATTATGGATTAACGTGCCCCATTGACTCACATTATAGTAATCACGATCTTTAATAATAGATTTAGGTTTTAAATCTGTTTCTGAATGCTTCACATAACCTATCGTTGCAGCTACTTGCACTTTAATATAGTCAGCCGTGGAATCTATGTATCTCATTTCGCGACCACGTTCTATAAAGGTAGCTTGTTGTTTAAAGTTAGTATCAAAATAAATTGTCGTATTAGGACCTGATCCTGTTTTGTTATCACCAAAAGCTATTCCGCCTGGTTTAACTTTCATAATCTCAGTTCCACGATAAATCGCTTCATAACTAGAATTGCCATTATAAACAGACAATGCTTGATCGTATGTTTGGTATGTTGTTGACGTCTTTACAAGTTCACCATTAACAACCGTTGCTAATTGGTACAATGTTGGATCTACAGGTGCTTCCGGATCCACAGGAGGCTCTTCAATAACCGGTGGCTCATAGTTTAACTTAGCTTGTTTAAAGCGGTAAATAAAGGCTGCAGCTTGTTCACGTGTTGTATGAGCTTTAGGTTCAAACCTCATCGTGTTTGTTCCAGCGTTAGGAATACCACTTGTAATGCCATAATGTACTGCGTAATAAGCAGCGCGAACTCCACCAGAAGAAACAAAGTCTTTTGCATCTGAGAAGAGAATTCGTTCTTCTATTAATTCCATTTCATTGTACTTTAATACATTTTGCACTGTGACCATTAATTGCTCGCGTGTAATAAATTCATTTGGTTTGAACGTATTGTCGCTGTAGCCACTCATTAAACCTGCTGCATTTACAGCATTAATAGATGTAGCCAAATTTAATGATGAATTGACATCCTTATAAGAAGGTTGTCCATCGGGCAAATCTAAAGCTCTATCAATAAAAGCAGCGAATTGACCACGTGTTACCTTTCCTTCTGGTTGGTAAGATCCATCTTCAAAACCAAAAATTACTTGCTCATCAATCATAGCTCGCATTTCTTTTTCAAGTGATCGACCTGTAAGTTCATCTGCTAAAGCAGGAGTTGGAACTGATAAATTCAATGCCATGAGTACGGCGACGATTGAAACAAACATCCATTTTGTAAATAATTTCACTTGTACTGTTCCCCCTATATTCTGTCTATTCTATTTTATAGTATTTTTATGTTTATAAAAAGAGATTTCTGGGAATACTACTAAAAAGAGCCAATCTTCATAGAAAGAAGACTGGCTCATGAAAGTTATATTTTATTTTGCTTCAATAGCACTATATAGTGCTGCAGAAAACTCAGCTCTAGATGAGTTCGCATTAACAAGGAATTTAGAAGTTTGGAAAACCGTTGTTTGGTCAATTGCTTTCAAAGCGACGATCGAGTCATATGCCCAATACGATGCTGCAACATCGTTATAATAAGAAGCCGTATGTGCTTGATTGTCTGCTGCGGAAGTAATTTTGAATGCACGTTCTAATATTACTGCTAGTTGAGCTTTAGATAGCAAATCATTTACTCCGAACTTACCATTTGAGTAACCTGCTAATATTCCAGCTTCGTTCATTGCTGTAATATCTTTCGCAAATGAATGTGTTGTACCCACATCAGAGAATTTTGATGTGCTTTTTGGCGTTAACTTTAATTCACGGTTAATCATTGCTGCAGCTTGTCCTCGCGTGATTGATGCTGTTGGACGAAATTCTTGATTAGGGAATCCACTAACGATTCCATCAATGTTTAAAGCTTTAATCGCAACGTACGCAGGATGTGATGTTGTTACATCACTAAAGTTACCATCTGTAACTGGAGGAGCTACTGGAGTTGCATTTACCACTGTGCTAGTTTTTAAAATTCGTTTTGCGCCAATATAATATTTACCCCAATAATATTTATCATTAATGTTACTAATCGCAATTCCTTCGGATTCTGCAGAAATGAATTTTCCACTACCAATATAAATACCTACGTGAGTTGGACCTTTTCCTAAATTGTTATAGAAAACAAGATCGCCTTCTTGTAGATTACTTTGACTCACTGAAGTTCCAACTCCAAATTGTGAAGCTGAAGTTCTTGGTAGAGATATTCCAGCTTTCTTGTATACATAAGATGTAAATCCAGAACAGTCAAAACCTGAAGGTGTTGTTCCACCGTAAACATATCGAGTTCCTAATAATGATTTTGCATAACTTACTATTTCGTTCCCTGATGCGGCACTGGCTTTCGTCGACATAAACGGTAGAGCGAATGACAATATTAAAACTGCCACAAGTACTTGAATAATTCGTTTCTTCATTAGTATTTAGTCACCTCATATAGTTTTTGAAAATCTATGTTGTAATCTTTATCATAGTTTTAACAACCTGAGTAAAATATTATCAGAAAAAACATGATAATTACGTTACGGTTACATTACAATCATGTAACAAAAATCAGATTATTCTAACTATATAATAATGTTGATTTAATGGGTTTTCTGGTAATAATTTATCAAAATAACGGTTAATAAAATACCTTGACATTTGGAAACTGAAATTTATTCTTTGCAAATATTACAGAAATCGATTTTATTGTAATATTAAACGACAAAAAATCTCTTAGTAAAATTCCTAAGAGATTTTTTTTAGTATTTATTTAAATAGATCGCTTCGCTCTGCTCTTGCTATGAAAACACTATAAGTAGCTCTAGTCATGGAGGTATCCGGTTTGAATTGTGTTTCTGTATAACCTTTCGTAATGCCGGCTTGCTCTAATGCTTGTATCGCTTCATAGCTTACCATACCATTACTAACATCTGTGTATTTCAACTCTATGGTCGAATTCACTTTAAATTCATATGCATTTTGAAGTAAAATCGCCATTTCTGCACGAGTAACAGATTGATTAGGTCTAAATGTTTTATCAGGAAATCCAGAAATTAATCCTTCCTCTAATGCAGACTGAATATAACCTGAAGCAAAACTTCCTGCACTTACATCACTAAAACTAGTTTTCTTTTGCTCCCCATTCAAGCCATATACCCTTCCTAAAAGTGCAACTGCTTCTGCACGAGAAATTAGTTTGTCTGGTTTAAAAGTTCCATCTAAATGTCCAAAAATGAGCTTATTATGCGAAAGATAAGAAACGTGTGGAGCGTACCATTTTAAAGCTCCAATGTCTGGGTAGTATGGTTTTACAACATTCATCTGTAACGTATCTTTCTGTTGAATATTGTTTTTGTCTAAGTAAGAAATTGTGAAAGAATATTCTCCTTTTAACCTGTAGATCTCCCACTGATTAACCTTGCTTGTGTGTATTACTTCATTGTTACTTGTAAGTTGAGAATTTGTTACATCCTCGCTATTTTGTAACGTAATTATTATCTTTCCATCTTGTTCTTCTACTATAGGGTAGGGAATTTCAGTAATTTCTTGTTTATATTTGATTAAACCATAGCCAAACGATTGGTCTCTGCCTGTTGTTCCTAAATCTTCAGCAGTATTTGAAATTAACTCTCTTAATCTCTTGTTCGTAAAGTGCGGAAAGCGCTCTTTATACAAGGCTAACACGCCTGTGACATGTGGAGCTGCCATCGAAGTACCAGAAAAAGTGGCATAGCCGTCTTTATTTCCATCAATATTATCTAAGTCAGATGGATATGTGCTTATGATTCCATCGCCCGGTGCAGAAAGTTCCACTTCGGGACCTATAGAAGAACCTTCTAATAATGCGTTAAATCCAGTAGTTGCAGAAACTGCAATAACATTCGGATATTTTGCTGGATATTGTACACTGTCTGATTGAATGTTGAGTCCTTCATTACCCGCAGATGCTACAACCGTAATACCTTCTGAATAGGCTTTTTCAAGAAGTAGTTTTAATGCTTGATCGTCTCCAGTTGTCGTTAAACTCATATTAATAATATCTACTTTTTGTTTAATCGCCCATTCGACACCAGCTGCAATATTCGTCGTTGTTCCTCCGCCAGTTCTTGTCATTACTTTTACAGCATATAATTCGACATTTGGTGCAACACCAATCAGTCCAAAATTATTTTTTTGAGCGGCAATAACACCTGCTACATGTGTACCATGCCCATTATCATCATCATAAGATGGACTAGTTGGACAATTCGTTTTGAGGGTACAAACTCCTCCAGCAACTTTGAGATCAGCATGCTGAGCATCAATCCCTGAATCAATTACTGCAACCTTTACACCTTTACCTGTATACGGGGTAGTATTTTTAGGTTCGGCATTTATCAGTGGAAATTGAAACGGCACAGTATCCACCGTTGCAGCTGTTTCATAAATTTGAACTTCGGAAATTGTAGAGTTTGGGTATTTTTCTTTTAAACTATTTTTCTCTGAATCGGTTAATTGTATTTCAATCATTGGAACAACATCAAAAGATTTTGTAAAGGTCGGAAATTCGTTCATTATTTCATGAATATTGCTTTGTGAATCATATACTAAATAATTTTGTTTTGTTTCAGCGTTGCTATGTATGGGTATTAATAAACTAATACTTAAAACTATGCTTATGATGATTTTTTTCAAAATCTATTCCCCACTCTCTTAATCTTAAGCAAATCATACAACAATTCTCAGATTATTTAAAGAAATGCTTGGTATTTTAATATATACCCATTGATATAAGAAAAGAAACTCTGGGTAGTATACTTAATACCCAGAGTTTCGATAATTAATGTAATTTTTTACTTGGTGTGCCATTTGCTACATTGTATAGAGCAAGTACGTCTTGACGTCCTTTATAATGGTAATAGTAATCTAGAGTTGCAAGGAATAGGGCCTTACCCATTCTTTCTCTCTCTACTTCAGATTTAATGTATTGAATATCTTTTGAACTATCAATAAAGCCCATTTCAATTAATGTTGCTGGCATTGTATTTTCACGTAGAACATGTAGATTCCCGTATCCGAATGGATTAATACCACGATTTGTTAATTTCCAAGTTTCTAACATTCTATTTTGCATATAGATTGAAAGAGCTCGTGACTCTTTTACATATGGATTTGTTGCTGCAGTTTTTGCATAGTAAAAAGTTTCTGTTCCATTCGCAGAGTTATTATAAGCGTTTGTATGCAAACTTACAAAAACATCTCCTTGATTCTTTGCAGCGAAATCTGTTCGGAAATCAAGAGAGACAAAATAATCCTCAGTTCTAGTCATTTTAGTTTGGATTGGAGTTTTAGCAAAATACCTGTTCATATGTCTAGCAATATTTAATACTACATTTTTCTCCATAAATCCATTCCCTACTCCACCAGGATCTGTTCCACCATGACCAGGATCGATAATCACCACAAGCTCACTTAAACTTTTTGTTGGTGGTGTAACTACGGGTGGCGTTACAACCGGTGGAGGTGTTGTTGTAGAAGGTTGTTCTAATTGTAAAAATCCGCTATGTAAAAAGCCGATTTGTCCATTTACGCGAACATATGACCAGTCTCCAATTGAATATGCGAATTCAACTTTTTGTCCTTTATTGAATTTTCCAATTGATAAGAAACTAGTATTTGGTCCTGATCTAAAATTTAAGTTGTCTTCATTCACATACATATCTCGACTGAAATCTTCAGTTTGTGCTGTACGATAAGAATCATTAATTCCTCGAGTTAAGAAAACTGCAAAATCTGCACGTTTTAAAGTATGACTTTCACCAAAAGTACCGTCTGCAATTCCTTCTGAAATACCTTTATTCATTAAAGCTGATGTAGCTAAGTTAACTGAACTAGCTCCATAATTAAAAGCTCTACTTATTAAAATTGCCATTTGACCACGCGTCAGAGTTTCGTTCGGGTAAAATTTCCCGTCATTAAAACCTGATATAATTCCTTTTTCGACCATTTGTTGAATGTATCCAGAAGCAAAGTTATTGGCTGATACGTCAGGGAATTGAGTGTCTCTCTTTTCACCATTTAACCCTAAAGATCTACCAAGTAATGTTGCTGCTTCTGCTCTAGTGACGAGTCGATCTGGTGCAAATTTTGTAGTTGTTACACCACTTACAATACCACCTTGTACAAGATAATATATTTCAGCCTGGGCACGGTGCGTCGTTCCGACATCAGTAAAGTTTGTGTTTGCACTCGATTCTTTTGCTGGCAATATCCCCAATACCAACAACGTCATACAGAACACAGCTATCATTTTTTTCAAACCAACTTCCTCCAATTCTTCTAATCTATCGACAGTTTACATGAAATAGATGGAAAATTCTATATTGCTATGGGGCTATATTTTGTAATATTTTGTGGGTATGTCAAGTAATATGCTTAAATCATATAGGAAATATTATGCATTTAATAAACTTGTCATATTTTTGCCTTTTTATTTCGTTCAAATAATTTATTTATTAAATTGTCGTAAACAAGAAAAATCGCGAAGGAAAATATCCCTTCGCGATTTTCTTATTTATTTTTATTCAGCTGCCGGAGTAGCTATATCTACAATACGACCTTCAACTTCTGAATTCACGTCTTCTAAAGTTAAAATATAGTCAATAAATGATTCATAATCAACGATTCCTGGCTCAGATCCACGTCCGTCATTATAAGCATTTTCAAACACTTCGTAACCGTCTCCGCCTTTCATAGTAAAGGCATTAGTTGCAACGGAGTAATTTTTCGCTTCATCAAGAGCAACGTACTCTTCACCCTCTAAAACTTCTACTTTCGTTACGCGTTCACCAGCAGGTTTCGACGAATCATATTCGAACTTCATACCAGAAACTTGTAAGAATGCACCACTTGCTTCTGGTGCTTCAGCAACTGAATGCTCTAACGCTTCAAGGATTTCAGCTCCTGTTAAATCCATAATTGCTAGCGCATTACCAAAAGGCATTACTGTTAAAACATCACCGTACGTAATTTCTCCCGCTTCGATTGATGTACGAATACCACCAGAATTTTGAAGTGCGATTACTGTTTCAGGCTTGTATTCTTTTGCTTTAGCTAACATACCATCTGTAATTAAGTTACCTAAATTTGTTTCTTTCGTACGTACATTTGCACGTTCACCATCTAAATCGACGTCATTTGATGCACCAGTTGCTGTTTCCTTTAATTCGTCGACGTCTGGTTTGTATTTATTTACAATTTCAGTAGCACCAGCGTCTGGTTCAATAGTAGATTTCTCCGGATATCCTTCTGGATCTGTGTTAATTAAACCACCACCATACATTGTTACTTCTCCCCATGCATTGAAAGTAACATCTAGAACTCCTAGAGCTTTGCCGTATTCATAGGCTTGAACAATAACTGTAGGTGCATCAAATTCTTCTGATAAGTATGGCTCAGGAACTGAAAGATGTGTATGCCCACCTACGATCACGTCAATACCTTCAACATATTTTGCTAAAAGTTTATCGTTATCATATTTTGCAGCGTCTTCGAATCCAATATGGGAAAGTGCAACAACTTTATCTATCCCCATATCTTCAAATGTTTTAACTGCTTTCTTAGCTGCATCGATATAATTCGAAAATTCTACTGATCCAACACTTGAAATATCAGGCGTTTCTTCAGTTGTTAAACCAAATACCCCAACTTCGTGCCCATTTACATCAAGAACAACACCGTTGTAAATATGTCCATCTTCGTAATTAGAAGCATACGTATTTGATTGTAATCCATCAAACAAAGAATCCGCTGAAAAATCTACATTGGCAGCTACCATTGGGAATGAAGCATTTTTAACGAAATCTGCAAGGGCTTTATGTCCTTCATCAGTAGCACCTAGATCAAATTCATGGTTACCGAATGTCATCGCATCGTAGCCTAGGTACTCCATCATTTCTAATGTAGCTTGTCCTTCAAATAAATTGAAGTAAAGATCTCCAGAGAATACATCCCCAGCGTCTAATAAAATGCTGTTTTCACTTTGAGCTCTTACTTCTTTTACCGCAGTCGCATAATAAGGTGCTTTTTCTAAATACGAGTGCGTATCATTCGTATGCATGATTGTTAAGTCGGTATAACCAAAGTATTCTTTAGCTCGGTCAAGGAATAAAGCTAATTCACCACGTTTCAAGAAATCTTCAGAACCAAATTTCTTATCTGTTTTACCAAATGCAATTCCAGCTTTAACGAGAGCATCTACATATGGAGCAAAACGTTCATTAACATCAGTATATTGAGTCTTTGTAACATTCATGTTGACATCTAACC
Organism: Paenisporosarcina sp.; assembly: GCF_057785155.1. NCBI lineage: Bacteria > Bacillati > Bacillota > Bacilli > Caryophanales > Caryophanaceae > Paenisporosarcina > Paenisporosarcina sp. The sequence continues at coordinate 36,521 of NZ_JBYNRN010000032.1, read as the reverse complement.
CTGCTGCATTAGCAATTAATAATGCAGATTGATTTCTTGTAAGAGATTGGTTTGAACCGAAAGTGTCAGCATCCAATCCGTTAATCATATTTAATTCGTACAATGCATTTACAGCCCATTGCGCTCGCTCTGGAACATCCGTGAAACCAGCATCTTCATATGTACCTGCTGGATCTAAATTTAAAGCTTTTGCAACAAAAACTGCGGCATCCACACGTTTTATTTCTGTAGCTGTTCCAAAAGTAGTTTCTGTTAGGCCACTTGTAATACCATGTCCTACTAGAAAGTCAACCGCATCCACGTATTTATCAGATACGTCATTAAATTTTGCAACCTCATCAGCAGATGCTGCGGGTACCAATGCTGTAGCAACTGCTGCAGCTGTAACTGTAGAAGCTAAGAACTTTTTGTTTTTCAACATGAACTTTCCTCCTTGTAGTGAGATCCTTAAGAATCTCTAACATCTATTACTTTAGCAAAAAATACTAGATTCGCAAAGTGAGTTTACACAATCTTTAGAAACTTTTTGAAAACGCTAACATTATAGGGCACTAAGTAAAGAAAAAGTCACGTTTGTTTGTACAAACCTGACTTTTTATATGAATGAACATATTTTAAAACAAAGATTGTTAATAAGGCGAAAATTGCACCATATGCATCGAGTAATACATCTTGAACTGTTGGTGTTCTTCCACCCGTCAATGATTGATGAAATTCATCAATTACGGCGATTAATATTGTTAATAAAAAAGAAAGAAAATATTTCTGCGTCATGATATAAGCTGAAATTGCTAATGCGCCAAATGTAAAGACATGTGCACCTTTTCTAATTAAAAATTCAATGAATAGATAATATCCTCTCTCGTCTATTGAGACAATGCCTCCCCAATAAGGAATTTGAAACATAGATAAGATGTGAATAAAAGGTTTGTTTGGTAACCAATGTTCGAGTGTCGGAATGAGAGACTGTTCTTCATATGTTTGTCCTGACGAATAGAATAGAGCAGAGACGATTAATATAAATAAAATGTATTTTTTCATAGTTTCTATTCTAACATGGGGAGCAAAGATCATAAACAAAGGTGACACTCTAAAGAAAGCTTTAGTAGCTTAACTCTTACCAAGTTATGTAACCTGTGTCTGCTGGCATAACAGACTTAATAAATTCTATTTCTCGATCTGTCAAATTATCCGCTGTATTCTCAGTCGACCAATGTCCCATATTTACTATGGATTTATTATTATAACTTAAAAAAACTGAAAACCATTTTAATTCTCCATGTTGAGTAAGATTATCGTAAAGAAGATGTTGGATTATTGCTGGTGTCAACTTGGCTTTAAAATAAGTAAGTTTATACTTATGAGAAATAACAAATTCATTTGTGATGGCCTTTGTTTCTTCAATCGTTTTAGTTTCTTCAGTCCAGCAATGTATTTCAACCGTATCGGATTTTTCAATAAAATATTTCATGAGGGGAACCCAGTAATCATAATGTTCCGGTATCGGGATTCCATAAGGTGAACCTTCAGCCGCTGAATATGAACTAATTTCAAAATGTAAATTTTCCAATTTAATTCCTCTTTTTTTCACAAGAAGCCAGCTACACAACATTATGTGGCTGGCTTCTTGCATTTATTTAGTTGAAAACATATGAACCCAGTATATGCGACCATTTTCATCTTTAGCAATTCCTACTCCAATATTTGTGTAAGAGTGACTTAAGATATTGGATTTATGACCTGGTGAATTCATCCATGCTTTAACTACTTCTTCGGGAGTTTCTTGACCATAGGCAATGTTCTCACCAAATCGGCTATACGTATATCCAAAATGCTCTGCCATATCCCATGGGTCTCCGTAGGTAGGAGATTTGTGGTCGAAATAATCATTCTTATTCATATCTTCAGCTTTAATTGCCGCAATCTTCGATAATTGCGCATCAATTACTAAAGTTGAACGTCCTTCCTTAGCTCTTTCTAAATTTACTAATCTTGCTGTTTGTTTTGCCACTTCATTTACTAAAGGAAGTGTAGTATCTATATAGGTTTTATTCGCAGTATCATATTTGATGACACCGTTATTGCGATTTCCGTTAAATTGCATTGCACGATCAAGAAATGCTGCCATTTGAGCACGTGTAACAGATGTCTTTGGTGCGAATTGTAATGGTGAATATCCGACTGATATTCCTACTTCTGCAATTGTTGTAACATAAGAATGTAAGGTCATTGTCGTTGAAACATCTTGAAACTTCACTTGATGATTATCATCTACAATGATTTGATACGCCGTTACTAGAACTTTTGCCATTTGGTCTCTTGACAATGGTGAGCTAGGATTAAATTTCGTAGCATTCGAGAATATTCCTTTCTCCGTAAGAGCTACTATTTCTTTGTATCCTCCAGTTGTAGGATTGATATCTTGATAACTTGGTTTAAAAGATGTTTCTAAAGGGATTCTTAAAGCTTTCGCTATTAATATAGCAGCTTGAGCACGCGTGATTCGATCATCAGGACCAAATCTTCCATTGTTATATCCATTAATAATATTTGAATTAGATAGTTTAGTAATTGATTGGTAAGCCCAGTGACTTGTTGGGACGTCAGTAAAACCGGCTGCACTCGTTTGAGTAGGTAGTAACATATGCAAACATAGCAATGCCAAAACTATCCATTTTAGCTTTTTCAAGGTTCCACTTCCTTTCTACGTTTCTCATATAATAGCAAATAGTGGATAGATTGGAATGAGGATTTTGTTGTGGGGAGATTTTCCTGTATGTGTTGTTGTGGGATTAGCGGGTTGGAGTATTCTAGATTTCACGGGTGTTGTATTTGTGTGGTGATCTCACATTCTACATTTCGCGGGTGGTATTCGAGGATTTGAAGGTGTGATTCTATATCTCGTTGGAGCTATTCAAGGATTCGACTGGCCTATTCTAGATTTGGAGAGGGCTATTCTAGTATTCACGTTTTACACACAATTCTTTATTGGAAAAAAATTCTTTTGTTCTCTTGTAAGTTATCAGATTATTTGATAGATTTTTGAAAAGGAGATGATTTTTATATTTTATACGCGGTACAAGCCTGTCAATATTGATGCGCTGAGTCGGTTGAAAAAGCGATTACCTGAGCGACATCCAATGTATGAGAAAGTTAGCATGGATCTTTACAATTATACGGCTGGATTTGGTGGCGAAGAACGAGTTGATCAAGTGTTGCGACGAGTTGCTTTTGCAGAACCTTACGCTATTTTACCAAATCTATATTTACATGACCCTATCATTTCAAGCTCACAGATTGATGTCTTAATTGGAACCAGCAAATATTTCTTGATTTTAGAAGTGAAGAATTGGACAGGCTCACTGGATTTTAAGGACTCCCCTCGACAAGTGATTCAAACTACCTCAACTTATACAAAATCACATGATTGTTCTTGCGTTCAAGCTGAAACGATTCGAGATCGATTGGTTCGCTGGCTTAAGAGAAATGAGATTGAGATTCCAGTTTTTTATGCAGTAATTTTTCCTTACGCATCCACCATTATTAACAAATCAACTTTTATAACTAATGTTCATGTTGCTAGTGAGCTACCGATTTTATTGAAGGCATACGAAAACCTCTCTTCGTTAATAGCTGAAGATTTATTTCATTCAACCATAACCTCTTTATGGTCAGAAAACACCCCCTTTACGCTCAATCCCTTATGCACGAAATACTCTATACTCCCTAGTGATTTAAAGAGAGGCTTATTTTGCTCTAGTTGCGACTTTCATTTACTTAAAAAATCTAGTCGCAGTTATTATTGCCCGAGTTGCATGACCATGCCGAGTAATCCGTTTGCAGATGCAATGACGGATTGGTTCTTTCTGGTCGGTCCAAGCATTTCGAATCGGGAATTAAAAGCATTTACTAATACAACAACTTCGCATACTGTTGGGTATTTTATGAAATCGTCTGGATATAAAAAGAAAGGCAAAACTAGGGATAATTTATATTTCAATGAGTTAGTATATAAATAAAAAAGCAGCCAATTACAATGAAATCACATTGTAATTGGTTGCTTAAAATATGTGTCTTTTATTAACCTGACATAGCTAAAACAAAAAGCGACCATAACGAAACGAGTCCACCAACAATAATTGTTAACATCACATAAATAAAGAAATTTTTCTTTTGTAAAGTATCATTCCGTTTGAAAATGTATGCTAATACAGCTGTAAGTATATACAGCAACCAGCTACTCAAGGTTACGATAAATAAACTTCTAAAAGGAGATATACTACCTACCCTCTGCGACAATAAACCTCCGATATCTTGTGCATAAGCACCCAAGATCGTCGCTAGAATTAAACAAAAGAGTAAGATTATATTATTTTTAACGATCTAAATCACACCCTATTGAAATTTCCAACTTTACTTGAGATAAAGGAATTACTCATCTTTATCCTTTTTGCCATTATTAGATTTGTCTTCATTTTTGTTGCCTTTTTGTGAATCGGATTTTTCTTCTCGTTTTGATTTATTTTCTTTTTCTTTAGCTTCAGCAGCTTTCTTTAAAGCCTCTTGACGCTTAGCTTCAGCCTTAGCTTTTGCTTCATTTTGTCGTTTTTCTTCAGCTTTTGCTTTTGCTTGTTCTGCTTTTTGTGCGGCTTTTTCTTTCGCTTCAGCAGCTTTTAATTCAGCCTTCTTTGCAGCTTCTTGACGCTTAGCTTCAGCCTTTGCTTTAGCTTCTTCCGCTTTTTTAGCGGCATCAACTTTTTTAGTTTCTGCTTTAGTCGCAGTTGTTTTTTGTTCAACTGTTTTTGTAACGGCTGTTACAGCGGCAACAGTTGTTTCTACAGTAGATTCAGTGTCAGCTTCTGTCGTTTCTGTTGATTCTTCAGTAGCAGTTTCTGTATCTACCTCTTCTTCTGTTTCAGTTGGTTCCTCTGTTGGTTCTTCATTGACAACTTCTTCTTCCGTTGCAGGTTCTTCTAATGGTTCTTCTGGAGTTTCTTCAGTTTCTTCCGCTGCTTTTTTAGCTAATTTCGCTAATTTTTTCTCCACTTTTTTGTCTAGACGTTCAATCGCTTTTAGCACGTTTTTTGCTAATGCTTCTTTTGCTTTAGGATTTTCTACTTTTTCTAATGCCGCTTGTAGGGCTAATAGGTTTGATGAGAATTTTTCGATTAATGCAGCACGCGCTAAATCTTCTTCTGTTTCTTCAGTTGCAGGTTCTTCTTCTACGACTTCATCCGATTCAGGAGATTCTTCATCCACAGGTGTTTCATCGGTTTCTGCATTTTCTTCTTCGGTAGTTCCTTCTTCTTCAGTCGGGTTTTCTTCTTCAGTTGTATCCTCTTCTTCAGAAGGAGTTGGTTCTGTCGTACTATCTTCTGTTGCCTCATCTTCTGTTAATTCATTAAATTTAGCGATAGCTTCTTCTTGTTGATCAATCGCAAGTTGAAGAATTTCATTCGCCAACTCTTCTTCACCATTTTCAAATAAGGCAGTAGCCTCTAAAATACGTTCTTCAACAAACGCATTTAACAATTCCGCTTCTTTTTCATCACTGAATGTGAAAGCTAATTGTAAATTTTCTTGAATTGTTTTAAGGAAATAAAAGAAATCTCCTGGAACCAATGAAGGCTCTTCTGTTTCGATTACCTCTTCATTTTCGCTATCAACTACACTTTCGTCCGTATCTGCATAAGCCGGATTGACTCCTGCACTAACAACGAATCCTCCAAGTAACATGGCGCTTAGTAGTGATTTGTAACTTTTACCAGTAAAAATCGACATAAAAAAACTCCCCTTTTCTAATTGTGATAGAAAAACAAGGAAGAAATGTGAATTAAACTTATTCAAGTTTATACTCATCATTCTTCAGCGGTTCAGCCACCATTACCATTTCGGTATTAGGTCTGGAACTTTGCGTCTTCACCTTTCGATGAATTTGCCTTTTTCAAATGAGAACTAATTACTTTTACTAAGTTAGTTCTTATCTAGCAATATTATACAACTTTAGCTATCATATTGCACATGTGAATTGAACTAATAGTAGAATAGGTAAATAGTTTTGTTAATAGAATAAATAGAATCGATTTTGATGGATGAAAAAAACATGTCAATTGGCTGGCCAACTGACATGTAATCATCATTTAAAAATCGTTCTATACTTTCACCCTATTAACCAGTACTTCCTTAACCATACCTTCAACCAGTGCAGGTACTTCGACAAAGGCACTTTGAATATGCAATCGCTCTGTCCGTTTGTGAGCGTCTTTACCAAAAGGACCTACGTTCAAGATTGGCGCTTGTAGTTCAGCCATTCCATCAAACGGAATTGAATAGGAATCTCCCCATACTGGTGTATTTGCTTCAAACACTTGCCAGCCACCCGTTACGTCTTCGTAGTTTACATAGCTTAGGTCCGAGATTCCGTTGAAATAATGCATGCGTTCGACAGGTAGATTGAAGTCCATGTCACCTTTTTCTTTTACATACTTAACGCAGGCTTCAACTACCTCGTCTTCACTCGTGTTCACTGCTGGATAGTATGGTGGTGTGTACATTAACACGATCGCAGGAGCGAGTTCTTGGCATTGGATCATCAGCGTGTCAACAATCCGGAATGATTTTTCGCGATCGTCCCACTCTGTGTTTTCTCCGACTAACGCTTTGACGCTGTCGATATAATCCATGCCGAATTTCTTTTCTGCGTGGTCCATCAATTGTTCGTATCGCAACACTTGGATGTCACCAACTGGTTCAACCCCTTCACGTTCACAAATGCGTTGATAGTCTTTATTACAAGCATCCGCCGATTCTTTAGCTACTTGCTCGAATAAATCCATGATTTCCGCTGCGTTACGCTTCATTAAAAAGACATTGTAGAGTGCTTTTGCACGATATGGCGTTTGGGTCGAGTATTCCATTTTTAAGTCTTGTTGTTGCAATGAAACGGGTAGAGGTGTTTTTTCACCAAGAACCGTTTCTTGGAATAAAGAGTTAAACTCCATTCGCTGAGTTAAGTAGGATGCAATATAGTTCGCCGTGATGCCGCTTAATGGTTCACCGACGTGCGTTTGCATGCCATAAAAGAGAGCTGAAGGCATGATTTTCCCAATTGTCCCAGAGTAAATATAGAAATTTGGATCGCCAGGTTCTTGAGAGAAAACGGGTTCGCCGTTTAAAAACAATTTATATGTCAAATCATGCTCATTGCGTAAGTCGTTGAGTTTCAATACTGCCGCGCGCATACCAGAACTGTTTACTTCTTCATCCGGTACCGTCAATAAAATTAAATTGATTGGCCAGTTTTCTGAAGCTGCCTTTTCAATTAACCCCATGTGCATAACTAGTCCCATTTTCATATCCATCGTTCCACGACCGAATAAATAATCGCCAGACTCAAGGTCTACTCGTGCCTCGTCAGGTAGCTCGTCCTTAATATCAAGAAGTGCTTTTGTTAACATTTCCGGTTCAAAAGCAAGAGCTTCTAAGTCACCATACTCTTCTGTATTGACCGTGTCGAAATGGCTAATCAAGACGACGGTTTCTTTTGCTTCCGGGTGTTTATAAAGAGCGGTCAATAATTTACGTCCGTGATCCGCTTCCGTTAGTTCGATATTTCCTGGATTTTCTGCAAAATACGGCACACCATGTAATTTCGCTTGAACTTTAAGTGGGAATTCCCGCTCTCCATCCGAATGCGTCATACTTTTCCAACTTACAACTTCGCAAAGCAATGAGCGTAAGGCTTCCGGTGTCGACCATAATAATTCTGTCATTTCTAGGACTCCTTTTTGGGTGCCAGGTACGCAAACAAATGTGTTTGTTTAAACATTCATGAATGTTTGTGTACCTGGTACCGATCTATTGATTTTACTGATTATCCAGATTCTTTATGAAAGCTTCGAGTCGATTCATGCCTTCTACTAAGACTGGCATCGAGTAGGCGTAAGAAATACGCATATAACCTTCTCCGTATTTGCTGAAGGCACTTCCAGGTACGCAAGCTAGACCGCCTTCTTTTAATAGTTTCGTCGCAAAGTCAAATGAACTCATGCCGAATTTTTTAATAGAAGGAAACATGTAAAAGGCTCCATTAGGTTTTACGACTTCAATGCCCATGTCGATTAATCGACCGTACAAATAATCGCGTCGTTCGATATATTCTTTATTCATAGCAGCTGGAACGTCGCGCCCGTTTGTCAACGCTTCAATTGCCCCGTATTGACTTGGCAAAGGTGCACAAACCGTGTTGTATTGGTGAATTTTAATGACGTGCTGCATAAATTCTTTCGGTCCGAGTAAGAAACCGATGCGCCATCCAGTCATGGAATGGGATTTAGACAAACCGTGTATTAAAAATAGTCGATCGCGTAGTTCGCTATAAGATGCAAACGAACGATGTTCGCCATTAAATGTGTTTTCACTATATATTTCATCAGTTAAGATAAAGATTTCATGTTGTTTCAATACGTCTACCAAAGCATCCATTTGCGCCGGTTCAATCATGACACCCGTTGGATTTGATGGGAAATTGAAAAGTACCGCTTTCGTTTTTTCATTAATTAATGAAGCTAACCTCTCGGCAGAAGGCTGAAAATCTGTGTCAGAAGTGTCGAGATAGACCACTTTTGCGCCAAGCAATGTAATAATCGGCTCGTACCCTGTATACATAGGTGCCGGCAAAATCACTTCGTCGCCTTCTTCTAAAATAGCTCGAAAGGTCGCGTCTATCGCTTCACTCGCACCGATCGTGATTATGATTTCGTTTTCCGCATTGTAATGAAAGTTATATTTATCGTAAAAAAATTGACTGACGGCATTTCGTAAATCAATCAGTCCCGCATTATGCGAGTAGCCTGTCATGTCATTTGCAATGGCAGCCATTCCTGCAGCCTTGACACTTTCGGGTGTTGGGAAATCGGGTTGACCAATCGTTAAATTGACAGCATCCGGGTAATGCACAAGTTGGTTGGAAAATTGACGAATCCCCGACACGGAGATCTGTTTCACACGCTCATTAATCGTAATCGGCATCTGGCTTCAGCCCTTCTCATAAAATGAAGAAATCTTTTGACTCTATGTTAACATTTCCGCACTGTTTGTATAGTGTTGTCTTTGATTTGAAATAAAGAGTTTTGCTAAGGGGAATTTGATATATGGAGATCATTTAATTGAAACTTTTATTAAAGATATCCGTATACTAAGTATGAGAGATTTAAGGAGGAATTAATGATGTTAAGAAACCCTGGTATTGCAGCTGTCTTAAGCTTTTTCTGGACAGGTGTTGGGCAAATATATAATGGTGAAATCGTGAAAGGGATAATTTTAATCCTTGTTCAAATGGTTAATGCAGCCTTGATGTTCGTATTAATCGGATTCATCACTTACCCTATCGTATGGATTTGGGGCATGTATGATGCATACAAGGTCGCCGAACGCATGAATCGATAGATTGTAGATTAGCCACTTCCTTTTGGGAGTGGTTTTTTTATGGGGTGATTGGGAGTGTATTCTCCATTTCGCGGGGTGTATTCAAGGATTCACACGGTGGATTCTAGGATTGGACAGGGGCATTCAAGGATTCGGCGGCTCTATTCGAGGATTCGACCCACCTAATCTAAAATTCACTTTTCACACACAATTTGACGTGCAGAAATGGTGCCAGTTGGATCTCCAACTGGCACATATTCTGCTTATGATCTTGATGTACTGTATTCTCAATTTCGCGGGGTATATTCAAGGATTCACACGGTGAATTCTAGGATTGGACAGGGGCATTCAAGAATTCTTCCGCTCTATTCGAGGATTATACCCACTCATTCTAAAATTCACGTTTCACACACAATTGGACGTGTTGAAATGGTGCCAGTTGGATCTCCAACTGGCACGTATAATGCTTGTGATTTTGATGGAGTATATTCTTCATTTCGCGGGGTGTATTCATGGATTCACACGGTTAATGGTTCTTCTATCTCATTAAGGTTTGTGATGCTTAGGTGGTGAATTTTGTCCGTGGACATTTTAATGTCCACTCCTTTTTAGTCAGTATCCAATATAAAACTCCACCTACTATATAAGCTATTACGTCTAGGGGGTCTGATACGCTTTTGCTTAAGTATAGGGGTGTTATGTATTCCCAAAATAGTCCTGATGATAGGGTTATTAAAGCTACCGTACTTAGTCTTGTTACTATTAATTTAGGTTGGTTATTTATAATGCTAAGTGCGTTTATGTAGCATAGTAGTAATACCCCTGCTAAGACATCGTTAAGGTGATTTTTTATTAATATATTATCTGTGTGGGTTTGTAGGTACAGTTTATTGAAGGTGTACATAATTAAAACCGCTATGCCTAATGTTGTACTCATTAGTAGTAATGGTTTTTTCTGTTTGTCTATTTTTAGCACAACGATATTAGTATAATCGCTACTATGATTGCACCGACTACGCCCCAAAATGTTAAACCTACTTGGTTTGCAGGTCCTGCTACCGTTATTTTCTTTGCACGTATTGGGTAACCACACTGTGGGCATGATTCTGCTTCTGTTGATACGTTATTATTACATTCTGGACATTTTTGTAACGCCATTTGGATTTCCTCCTTAGTTTTCTAAGTAAACAACTTGTACGGTCTATGCTTGAGAATCCTTTTTCGCACCAAAACTCTTCGGAGTATTCGATATTTTGGAGCTTGATAGGTAAATTGTAAAAGGTTAAAGGTTTTATGTAACTTAGTGCCCTTATGTTTTAAGTGTTTGGTTACATCCATCATGTCTATGAAACATTGTTTGTACTTCTTAGGGTTTTACATGCACAACATTATCAATGAATTGACTCATTTCACTCCGAACTTGAGTCGCCTTAAGGAAGTTTTCCACTATCATAAATTTCTTATCTACCAAAAATTTTCAAGAATTAGATATTACTTGAATTATTATAACATCTTCTTATCGCAAACTTTATAACACATTTATAGCTATACATATTTAATCATTAATTTTTGTTTCAAAGGACTAATTATTGCAAAAAAATAACCACTCTACAATAAGAGTGGTTACTGATTATATATTTCTTCATAGGCTATTTTTTGCAGCGCAAGCATCTCTTCTTCAGTCAGATTTTCTTGTAAGACTTGAAGAATTTCTTCCTTAGATGCTTCGCCTGATTGGGCTTTGGCTTGAAGATTTTTCAATTTAGACACACCTAGTTTGTTTACCAATACTCGAGTGGCTTCACCTTTAGTGGTGAATGGCAATGTGCTTGGATCAGCGGCTTTTGCTTCCTCCATCATTGCTAACAGTTCTGGGTCGCTTTCGATCATTGTTCTTACGTCATTCATTTGCCCACTGTCTTCTAAATTTGCTGTGTAGTCATCGACGATTTTTTCGGAAGCGGTATTCGTTCCAAATATATATAGCCCATAACCGAGGCCAGCTAAAATCATTAATGTAATGATTGTTCCGATTAGAAACTTCTTCATTTAGAAATCTTCCTTTCAGTTTCAATCCTGTTTATTCAAAAAAAGTTATTCTTCAGTACGTTCTTTCAACCGATTTCTGCGTTTTCTCCACATATCCTCTGCTGCTCCGGATCCAAAAATTACGCCTGCAACAATAAGGACTAAACCGAAGATATGTCGTGTCGTGATGTCTTCCCCTAAGAAGACGGACGATCCAACTAGTGTAAATAACGTGTTTAAGTTAATAAAGATGGCCGCTTTTGACGGACCTGCTTGACCGACAGAATAGTTATACAACATATGTCCAACTGCTGTTCCAATCATGCCGCTCCCAAAGAATGCGAGCCAGAACATAGGTGGCACATCGAAGAACTCGACGATTTCTCCTGGTTCTTGAACGAGACTTATTAAGAATAAAACAACTGATCCTACTAGGAACATATAGGCTGTTAACAAGCGTGGATCCAACGTTTTTGCAGCTTTACTGATGACTATAAAACTGAACACTTGCGTTAAAATCGCTAAAAACACGAAAATGTCGCCAAGCGAAAATCCGCCCGCTCCTTCTCCGCCAGCTAAAATGGTCGCACTCACTCCACCAAGACCTAGGACGAATCCGAGCCACTGAAGTTTCGAAGGATAGATACGTAGTAATAAAGAAACCAAAACCGCCGTTAATACTGGTCCAGTTCCTAAAATTAATCCAGCTGTCGATCCAGCCGTTTGTGTTAACCCAATCGACAAGAAGTAATGATGTCCTACCACATTCAGCATAGCTCCGAGCACAATGTATTTCCATTCTTGCGTTGTTGGTTTTCGAACAAGTTTGAATACGCCTAAAATCGCGAACACCGTTAAGCTTGCGACAAATATACGAAACGCGGTCATTGTGACCGGTTGAACTTCACCTACTAAGTATTTGACTGCGGGTAAGTTGAACCCCCATATGAACATGACAAAAACGAGTATGCCATAAATTTTCCACTGATTCATCCGGATTGCACCTCACCTATTCTTTCGGAAAACGAAAAACAATAGGAATATCTTAATCCTTTATCGGACTAAAGTAAATGATTATTTTTGCCTGTCCCTTAGGCGAATTTCTCCGCCTGGTCGAAGCTGTGCTACTTTCCATAAATCTGCTTCAACAATTTTACCAAGCGTGGCATATCCCCCGGTTGTTTGAGCGTCCGCCATGAGAACAATGAGTTGTCCTTTATTGTTCACTTGAATGGTCCCAGGTTCAACAGCTTCTGACAAAATATCTCCAGATGAATGGAATTCGATGGGTGGACCTTCGAACAAATACCCCATTCGGTCACCCGATTTTAGTTGATAGGGTTCTTCGAAATTCTTGTTTTTGAATAAAGACCTGTGTACACTCGGCCAGATTTCTACGGTCAACTTTTGTGAATAAACAGGTCGTTGCAATTGGATTAGTCCTTGAATAGTACCTCTTGTAGGTGTTCCTTTGATAATATCTCCCTTTTTAAAAGGTCGCCCCATTCTTCCTCTTGAATAAACACTCGCAGATCCAAGCCACTTTTCGACTTCAATATCTCCTCGTATACTTAGATATGCGATGATTCCTTCCTCTGCTTGCCCTAGTTTGACCATCTGACCAGCTTTTACACGATTCACTTTCCACATTTCTTGTGTTGCTCCATCAACATGTATGTTCACCTTCGCACCGGTAAAGGCGATCTCACAGTCGGACAAACATGTCAGTTCAAGTCCTCCAAGCCACACTTCGAGTACAGCGCTCGAAGGTTTATTGCACAAAAGATCATTCAACATCGTATAAGCAAAACGATCCATCGGTCCTGAAATCGGCACCCCATTCGCCCGGTAGCCAAAACGGCCGTGGTCTTGAATGGTCGTCTGTATCCCAGGTTTCACAATTTCAAAAAGTTTCATATCGCTGAATCCAGCTTTTGAACCGAGATACCTTCTCGTGTTAATAAATGCCGGACAGCACCTAACAGTTCCACAACGCCCGCTCCGTCTCCGTGAAAACAAATCGTGTCTGCTTCCATCTCGACTCGCTCCCCAGAAACCGTTTTGACATGTCCTTCTAGAATAATTCGTTTGACTTGATTCAACACAACAGAAGAATCTCTCAACACGGAGCAATGCTCGGTTCGAGGCATTAATGAGCCATCGACTTGGTAGCCACGATCCGCAAAAGCTTCGCGCGCAACTTGGATTCCAGCGGCTTGTCCCGCTTCAATTAATTGACCACCGGAGAGTCCATAGAGAATGCCATTTGGCAATAAGTCTTTCACTGCGTTCGCAATTGCATCCGCCACTTCACGATTCTTGGTTGCGCGGTTATACAGTGCACCATGTGGTTTTACATGCGACAACTCGACTCCTTCTACGTGGCAAAATGCTTGCAGCGCACCGATTTGATAGATGAGACTGTCATAGATTTCGTCAGGCGTCAAAGCAATTTCTCGTCTGCCGAATCCTTGTAGATCTGGATAGCTAGGATGCGCACCGATCGAAACGCCATGCTCTTTTGCCAATAAAACGGAGCGTCGCATCACACTAAAATCGCCACCATGAAACCCACAAGCAATATTCACAGAACTGATTAATGGATATAGTGCCTCGTCATTGCCAATTTTGTACACACCAAAACTTTCGCCTGCATCAGCATTCAAATCAATTCGCTTCATCAATGACGCCACCTCCGGAATAATTTTGATATTCATCTTGAGTGATTTCTGTAAATTGAATACGGTCCCCCGCTTGGAATAAAAATGGAGTATCTAAAGAAGTTGTAGAGAAAATGTCGATAGGAGTTTGTCCAATTAAGTGCCAGCCACCAGGACTTTCAATCGGATAGATGCCCGTTTGAGAGCCGCCGATGCCAACAGAACCTTTTGGCACGGACTTCCTCGGTACCTCTCGTCTTGGAAAATGCAAGCGTTCATCGAGTCCGCCAAGATACGGAAATCCAGGCAGAAAGCCAATCATAAAGATGGTGTATTCGACTGACGTATGAGTTTCGATCACTTGTTGCACGGTTAAATTTTTTGCGTATGCAAGTTGTTCTAAATCTTCCCCGTTATAGCAAACGGGTATTAAGTGAAGATTGCTTTCATAGTCTATGTGATTCAAGGTTTTATTCCAGCATCGTAAAATTTGGTTTTGAACAGTTGAAATGTTTCGTTCATGATTGATGTAGAGAGTCAGCGTGCGATAACCAGGGACTGCTTCGAGAACCTCTGGACATGTAAGTGCAAGAGTTTGCAAACGAATCACTTGGCGGTGTATTTCAGGGTCGATCTTTGGCGGAAATGCATAGCGCAAAGTTCTTTCAGCCGTTTGATGTACACGAAACGATTCCACCTGCATCACTCCTTTTATCCATTATACCGAAAATTATTCGAACATTCTGTTTCATTATCACTCATGTTGTGTGACATCATTTGCAGTTAACTAGGTATATGAGTTACGCTTAATTATAATTTCAAATATATGGAGGAATTGGATGTTAAAGAAAACTGGTTTGTTATTGCTATCTATTGCATGTTTAACAGCCTGTAGTGAGGAAAACACATCGGATAAGTTCAAAAGTGAGGAACCCGTTAAGCAAGAAGTTGAAATTGTTGAAACGGATGAACCAGCAGAAGTCGAAGATGTCGAAACGGTCGATCAAATACAAGAAGAAGTAGTAGTAGAAACTCAAGAAACGTTGAATGAATCGGAAATCCGAACGATTATGGATAAATTCGAGAAAATGCGTCAATTGGTTATTGATACACACATGACTTTGACATTTACGGAAGAAGAGTTTTATAGTCCAGAATTACAAACAGCTAAAGTGATGGAAAACTTGCCTGAAAGTATTCATGATCTTATATCGACTAACATGTTGAACAATCAATTGCCACAACTCCTTCAATCGATGTATGAAGCTAGCGGTGAGGGTGGATTCTTGCCTGATACCAATATGAATGCCCGAATGGAAATCATCGAAAATACACCTGAAAAAGTACAAGTAAAAACCTTTCAGTTAGTAGAAGAAATTGTCTATAAAAGCAACCATAATGTTTACCTCACAGCGATAGAAGAAAATGGGCAATGGGTTATCGATGAATATGCAGCCACAAATGTGGACAAAGAACCCTTACATTTAACTAGAGAAGAAGTTATCATTCATGAGCAAATGGTACAAGATTCGGAGATCGAGTTTGTTGCCGAAGAATCCATCACAAGTGCATCTGATCTTAGTCTTTCTAAAACGGCTAATGCGATTATCGTTCGTATCGTCAAAGATGGTCGACTGTTAGCTCGTTTTACTGATACCGGCGAATATGCTTACGAAATTCCTGATAAATATAAATAATTGACAAACAGCCTATCCTATTTTCATAACAGGAATGGCTGTTTTAATTTGGAAGTTATGAACATAGTATTACGTCCGAAAAGGCAATGATATAGTTTAAGTTTCCGTATAGGAAATGAATAAATTGTAACAATCCTTACGATTCATTAATACAATACGTTGTGCAAATCAACTTAAAATGACCGGAGGAATAGAGTGTTTTATCATGTAAAAGAATTACAATACCATGCTAAACCAGAACGTCCCGATCCTTTATTTGCGAAACAGCTTCAGGAAGTCTTAGGTGGACAGTTTGGAGAAATCACTGTTGCGCTTCAGTACCTTTTTCAAGGATGGAATGTTCGTGGAAATGGTAAATACAAAGATTTATTAATGGACACAGGCGCTGAAGAGTTGGCCCATATTGAAATGTTGGCCACCATGATTGCTAGACTTTTAGAAGGTGCGCCTGTTGGTGATTTGGAAACAGCCGCAAAAGATCCCATTATCGGAGCTATATTAGGCGGTATGAATCCTCAACATGCGATTGTTTCAGGTCTTGGTGCAATGCCAGTTGATAGTATGGGGAACAAATGGAATGCTGGCTTTGTCATAGCGAGTGGGAACTTACTAGCCGATTTCAGATCGAATTTAACCGCTGAATCACAAGGCAGACTACAAGTTTGTCGTTTATATGAAATGACCAATGATCGCGGCGTCAAAGATATGCTCTCATGGCTTATTGCACGTGACACCATGCATCAGAATCAATGGATTGCAGCCATCAAAGAACTTGAGGCTCAAGAAAACGTGGTTGTTCCGAGCACATTCCCACGAGAATTAGAAAAACAAGAAGTTGCCTATACTTTGTTCAATTACTCACAAGGCAATCAAAGTGCAGAAGGTCGTTGGGCACATGGTCCAAGTATGGATGGCTTAGGGACATTTAATTTTGTGGAATTTCCCGTTCCATATGGCGGTGTACCAAAACTAAAACCAGCACCACCCTATATCTTCAATACTCCACCATCGGTTATAAAAGCAAGTCCAATAAATCCTCCACCAAATCTGTGTTAAAATCGTTTAAACATATTTACCTTGTTTAGGTATAGCTATTTTATCGAATTCTTTTGATAGGTAGGCTAGATTATTCTTTAACCATTCACCAAATACAGGTTGACCATGTCCTGTGACTGCTATCAAGGGGTGAAGGTTTTCTAACGTTTTAACAGATTGCCACGAAGCTTCCCAATCTGGTGTTAAGTATTTGGGAGGTCCATGAATTCCTAACTTTTGCGTTAATACTTCATATAACGACTCTTGATTTACAGTTACAAAAGCATCACCAACTACTAATGCTCGATCTTTGTCTCTAAAAAAAGATACATGTCCTTCTGTATGACCAGGCGTATGAATCCAACGCCAACCTTCGATGTGTGGTACTGTTCCATTACTCGGCAGCTCATGTATATGATGTCCTAAGTCAATGGCTTCTATTGGGAATAAAGGTGATATTTTAGCAATTAATCCTTTATCCACTGTACGATCTGGGAGAGGATAATTTTTTTCACCCGTCAAAAAGGGCAACTCTAAAGAATGTGCATATATTGGCACGTTCCACTCTTCTACTAATTCAAATATTGCTCCAATATGATCAAAATGAGCATGGGTTAAAAAAATGGCTTCTGGCTTAGCGCCTTTTCCGAATCGGTTTTCTGCCTCTTCGATAATTTGCCGAGCTGATTTTGGCGTCCCTGCGTCCACTAAAACCCAACCTTTATCAGCAGTTCCAATAAAACATACATTCACAAACTGAATGGTGAAACTATAAATATCTTTTGCACTCTCTACTCCATTCCCACTCGAGATGGTCCGTAAAGGAATGTACCTTTCTGTAGAAGAACTTTTTTCCATGCGCTCGCACTCCTTTAATTAAATTAATGCCTCCTCTCATAAGAGAGGAGGCATTATCATTTAATCTCTTCGATCGTCTCTTCTCTTCATTCCCATCAGCCCAGCCAAACCAATTAACCCAATCCAGCCCCAGTCCATTCCATCATCGTCGTCTGCAGTTGTTGTTGCCGTAGCATTTTCATTGACATTATTATTGTTTCCTGTGTCAGGTGAAGCAAAAGTTGTGGTTCCGAGTACAGTAAATGTACATGCGATAACCAAGAAAAAAGCTGCGATTCTTTTTAGCATAAATCTTCCTCCTTACTTCATAATGCACGTAGTATGTGTGAAGATTTTGGAATCATACTATGTATAGATGACTTATTTAGAACCTCAATACAAGCAAGTCGAATTGTGTGAGAAACGTGAATTTTAGAATGTGGTGGTCGAATCCTTGAATGTGGTCGGTGAATTTGAGAATGTCATGATCTAGATGGAGAATACTGATAATGAATCCTTGAATGAACCATGCGAAATCTAGAATAGCTTAAAAATCACCCGCTTCACATTAGCTTTTATAGGCACATAAAAACTCCACCCAGTCAATGAGACTATGTGGAGTAACGTAGGCAATATTGATAAATTTGAGCAGTCGCTAGGCAATCGCCGATTGCATCATGTGCGTTGTGTTCGAGTCGTAAAAATTGAGCCAATGTCGTCAATTTGTGATTAGGTGTTTCGCGTATGACTTTTCGTGCAAGCTTAAGCGTATCAATTACTGAATATCGTGGTATTTCTGTGTATTGTTCTAGTGCATATAAAAAGCCCATATCGAATGAGGCATTGTGTGCCACGATTGGGTAGTCGCCAATAAAATCAATCAATTGGTGAATCACTGTACTAATAGTAGGTTTGTTTCTTACCGAATCATTAGAAATCCCAGTTAATGACGTAATTCGATATGAGATATCCCTTTGAGGATTGATCAATTGGTTCATGATGGCTACTTGTTCATGATTATTGTATTTAATCGCTCCCACTTGAATAATTTGATCTGCACCTGCGCGAAGGCCGGTAGTTTCAAAATCAAGTACTACATAATCAACGGCTTTTCTCATTGAAGGTTGATATTTTTTCGGGGTAGTGGAACGGTTTGATGACCAATACTGTTGTCGCGATTTCGCTCTTATTAGTGCCGATGCATCTAAGTTATAATCGTCCATATTGCTTCCCTCCGAACTCTAAGTTGTCACTCTCTTTTCTCTTAGTATGCCCTGTATACCCAAATTTCCCTAATCTAAACTCTCTAATTCAAGATATTAATATTTTATTAAATTTTAGAGGATATACGAAAAAGTGCCAGGTACCGAAACATTCGTGTTTGTTTAAACAAACGTGAATGTTCGAGTACCTGGCACCTTTAATTTGTTACGGCATTAAAACGTCGGAAGTCGACGAAGTGAGATTTCCAATAGCTGTTGTCAAGGTTTGTAATTTCGACACCTCTTGAAGCAGCGTGGATGAATTGATTGTTCCCAATGTATACACCCATATGTGAAATTCCCGTAATATACGTATCTTTAAAGAATACTAGATCCCCAATTTGAGGTACATTCACTTTCGTAGCGTCTTTGTAATAATCTACACTACTTTTTCGAGTGATATTTAATCCTGCTTCATTATGTACATAATGAATGAAACCACTACAATCAAATCCAGTCGGTAGTTTACCACCCATAACGTAAGGCGTTCCTAGATAATTTGGTGCTATTGATGTTAGTGCTGCATAGACAGCTTGTCCATTTGCAGAAACTGGAGCAGCTATTGGTTCAGTAATCGCAACTGGAGCCTGGGATCTTTTTAAGTAGATTGCGGATTTTTTCAATTGAGCCATTGACGAAATATGTGTTTTTTTCCAACCTGCTGCTTCTACTGTTGGCGTAATGATAAACCCAATGAATGACACTATGAGACAAATAACAGCGAATTTTTTCAACACGTTCTGGCTCCCCCATTCAATAAGTCCGTTCGAAGATTAGTAATCTCATCATAGAGTACGAAGAATATTCAGTCAATAATAAATTTCGCTAAATTCATTTCAGAAATCGGACAGATATCGTCAAAGGGACTAAAAGTATTCCCCGGGAAATAAATCCACTTAATCTGTCGAAATAATTTGTTGATTTTATAAAAAAATTTCAATACAACTCAATTTTCACCTCAGCAAGTTCCATAGTTGGAACTTCTTGTACATTTTTGGTGTTTCAAGTTGTGAATTTTCTCGCTTTTGTCACAATTCCTTGCATTTTACCTATGACTGTACTGTATAATAGGCGACTGTACACCTTCTACAACAAAGGAGTTTTTATAAAATGAAATCACAAAATTCTCTGACGATAGGCGAAAACATTGTCGTCGGTTTAATGCTTTTTGCACTATTCTTGGGAGCTGGAAATATCATCTTCCCGCCATTATTAGGTCAACTTTCCGGAGATCAATTAGTCATTTCTATAATTGGCTTCCTAATAACTGGTGTTGGTCTACCTTTAATCGCCGTGATTGCCATTGCGAAATCTGGTGGAGATCTTCAATCAATAGCTAGTCGAGTACATCCGTTATTTGGAATAGTCTTTACTGTCGTTATTTACTTGGTTATTGGTCCGTTGTTCGCGATTCCTAGAACTGCAACTGTTTCTTATGAAATTGGTGTATTGCCGTTTTTATCAGACTCGATCTCATCTGAAAAATGGCCACTCTTAGTATTCAGCATCCTTTTCTTTATTGTCACAGTGCTATTCGCCTTGAATCCAACGAAATTAGTTGATCGCATAGGCAAAATTTTGACACCTATTTTAATAGCAGTCATTGGTTTGTTGGCAATAAAGAGTTTTATCACTCCTATGGGTGAAATTGGTTCACCAATTGATGCATATAAAGAAGCACCATTTTTCGAAAGCTTTTTACAAGGGTATTTAACAATGGATGTTCTTGCGGCGCTTGTATTTGGTATTGTGGTCATCCATGCTCTTAAAGATAAAGGTGTTTCCAATCCAAAAGTGTTGGTAAGAGCAACGATAACTGCTGGTGTCATTGCAGCTATTGGTTTGTCGATTGTGTATATTTCCTTAAGCTTTATTGGCGCAACAAGTGTTGATGCTATTGGTATTCAAGATAATGGTGGTTCTATTTTAGCTCTTTCTTCGAACGTATTGTTTGGAAGCTTCGGTAGCATTATTTTAGCGTTGACGATTGCATCAGCCTGTTTAACCACTTCGATTGGATTGGTGGCAGCCGCATCACAATTCTTTGAAAAGCTTGTTCCATCGATTTCGTATCGTTCATTCGTATTCATTTTCTCAGGATTTAGTGCTTTATTTGCAAATGTTGGGTTAACTCAACTTATTAACTTTTCTGTTCCTGTATTGTTAGCGATTTATCCATTGGCGATTGTCTTGATGTTATTATCATTTGTAGATCGATCGTTTGATCGTTCGCCAATTGTTTATGCATTAGCATTGATTTTCACAAGTTTTATAAGTCTTTTTGATGGTTTAAAAGCAGCAAAAATTATTTTCCCAGCTGTTGAAAATGTTTTAAGATATTTACCGCTTTATAACGAAGGGATTGGGTGGTTAATTCCAGGGGTTATTGGCGCTTTAATCGGGTATATTATTTATAAAACTAAAAACTCAGATTCCCATTAAACGGGGATCTGAGTTTTTCTTTTGAATTTTGAAAATAACGAGTGAGACGTTATTAAAAAAATGCTGATTTCCATTACGATGGACGCTTTCCGCGGGCACGGCTTCAGCCGCTTCCCTCGCGATTGCTCAGTCCAGGGTCTTCAGTTCGTGCTAATTCCGCTGGAGTCGCCATCTTCATTACAATCAACAAGAATTGAGTAAGGATATTGAATCTACATTTTATTTTAGATAGCATTTTCCATTCTTAAAAAACTCTTAAAATCCCTACAAATTCAGATTTAATGAATTTGCAACTGACTTCTACCATTTTCTTTCGCCGTATACATGGCCATATCGGCTTCTTTCATAATTTCTTTTAATTGTTTACCTGGAGTTGCGTATGTCATTCCGATACTAGCAGAAATCGACAAATGGTTCCCTTCTACTTCAATTGTTTGGGTTGTCAGTAAATTAAACAATTCCGCAGCGACCTTTTTAGCTTCTGCCATTTCGACTGAAGTGACAGGTATGAGAAAAACAAATTCGTCGCCGCCAATTCTCGCTACTACACTTTCTTTAGGAGCTGTCTTTTTGAATAAGGTTGCTACTTTCTTCAGTAATTCATCCCCAATATCATGTCCATACTCATCGTTGACTTCTTTAAAGCGGTCTAAATCGACATAAAGTAGACTGTATTGTTTTCCTGTTTCTTTGTCTTGTTTAAAGAATTCTTTTAAATAAAAGCTATTGTATAGACCTGTTAAATGGTCATGTAACATTAAATCTTCCAGAATAATTGTTTGGCTTAATAATGAACTTAACGTTTTTATTAATCGAACATCGTATGCTGTAAAATCATAAGGTTTTGTATCAAAAGCACAAATTGTGCCGTAAATTTCTCCATCACTTTTATAGATAGGTGCTCCTAAAAAACAACCATTTCCGACGTTTAAGGTGACAGGATGATTAATCGTCATCGCATTTTCAGCTAGATTTGTAATAACGATTGGTTCCGAGTCATTATCGACAACGAGTTTACACAAAACATCCTCAAAAGGAGTTTTCTCTCCTTCTTTTAACAGAGCTGCTTTGCGATTAAATGCTTTGACGATAAAATTGGAGTACCGATCATTACTAGCTAAAAATATTGTATTTACATCCATCGTTTCACTTAGTAAAGTAATGACATCTTCAGCCACTTTGTCCAACTGATTAAAATAATGAGAACTTTTTTGATTAATCAACCTGAACACCCCCTTTGATATATACATGCACATTATACTATGATTACTATTTCTTTTACTTGTATTAATATGTTCCCTTTAACCTATTTTTTAAAACTACTATACGGGACTAATGATGTACAACGATGTATACAAATTAAAGATACTTTAAAATTGTTATTCAAACTATAATATTTTCTTCATGGTTCCATATTAGATTTCTACTGCCACCCTTTATACTTCAGTATAAAAACGCCCTACAGACACAGTCATCTGTAGGGCGTTCCATTTATATATGGTGGGGGTCACCTTATATGCGTTAGATTAAAAAAGTTTTGTTGTTGGTGGTGGATTGTGATCTGAACGGTATTGGTTTTTATCAATTTTTTCTTTAAATTGATCATTAGCCAATTCTTGTTCGTCGTCATCAACACCACCTGTTAGGACTTCATTGTTATTTGAGTCGGTATCGAATGAGAAAGCATTGCCATCTCCATCTGTTTCATAGCCAGTCTCTAATTTTTCATTATTGATACGTGGGTCTTTTTCAAAATCGTGTTTCATTTCGCCTGATGGCATTTCATTTTCCACATCTCCAAATGCTGCTGGTCCTAAATTTGGATCAGCTCCTGGCGACTGGAATCCTTCTGTTTTGTGGTTTTCAGTAATTGGTTCATTCGTATTAAATTGAGCACGTTCACTCGTGTTGAAATCTGCACCTTCATTTGCTTCATTAATTGTTGGACGGTGTTCACGCGTCACTTTGTCTTCTTGCATCGAGTGACCAATATGATCCGTTTCTCTTGCTAAGTGTGGACTAGTTGCAAACGTTTCTCCTCTTTCGAAGCGGTCCATAGGTTCGTCAAAACGACCATCTGTTTCATTCACTAATTCATTGTTAGAAGGCGTGAACCCTTGTTCTTTCGCATAGTCGCTTTGTGGCTCATCGTGTTTTGATTCAAATTTGTATTCGCCACGAGGTTCTTCTGCACCAAATGTTGTTGTTTCATTAACTGACGCTTCGTTTCTTTCGGTTTCATTGAAACGTGTATCCACAAAAGCTGTTCCAGACGTTGCCGTCATTTGTGGGTCTTCGCTTTGAATACGCTCTTCAAAACCAGGCACATTTGTAACAACTGAGCGCTCTTCGCCATGATATGACTCGTAACTATTGCCAGTTGCACCGAACGTATCATATCCTTCTTCGAATTCATTTTGGTGATCTTTCGCATCACTAACTACATGGTCTGTGTAAAGTACGAATCCACCGCTTGCTACATCGTGAGAATAGCGATTTTTTTCTTCTTCAGTTAAATTCAATTTGCGAAGACCTTCTGTTATAGCATCTTCACCTGTGAACCAAGACTTGAATTTATCCATAACTGTTCCCGCTTCGTGTGTGGAAACTTCTGAATGTTTATTTAACGTGTGGATATGTCCGTGATCTTTCGAGACCACATGAATATCACTTTCTTTATATCCTTGTGACGTTAACGTCTCTAATTTGTTATATAATTCTTCTTCTGTGCGAGCTACTTCAATTCTTCGGTTCATTTCATTATTCATGGTGGAACCTCCTAAGTGTTTTTTGTTGTACACTCTATCTACCCCAAGTGAAATTAAATTTAAACACGATTCCTAATATTTAATCTTCTTGTAATAAAAGAAACCTTCATCCAATAGGACAAAGGTTTGACAAGGAATCATTAAATTTCAGTTATATTGTGTTCGGTTATTTCTTTCGCTTTCCGCGGACGAAACGCTAGCCTCCTCGGCTCATCTGTCTCTGACAGCTGAGCCTGTGGGGTCTAGCGCCTTTCGTTTTTCCGCAGGAGTCTCCAGAAATAACCGACCACATTCTACTAACAAATTTTGTAGGGTCTTTATATACTGAGGTGATTAGAATTGTAAATTAAAATTTTGCAGAATGGAAATTAAGTAAGCGATTAATTGGTATATTGGATTGTTAATACATGCTCACAGTCATATTGACAAAAAGTTGATATTGGAAGTAATAAATATGAATAAGAGTAAAACGCTCATTATCATTTCGTATTTATATCAATTTAAGTTGATTGAAATGGAGGCGGCGACTCCGAGAGGATTAGCAAGAGCTTTAGACCCTGGACTGAGCCTCGCGAAGGAAGCGGCTAAAGCCTTGCCCTCTGGAAAGCGTCCGCCGAAATGAAAATCAACATCAACATTTTATTAAGTAAACATAAGTTTAATTTAATTTTAAAGCTTGACATAAATTTCCGGTGATTTGTATATCCTTGAAGTTTACGCCAAGTTGAACGGCGGTCATTGCAATTTCAGGTCTAACGCCAGATAATGTTGTTGCCACACCTACAATTTTCAAAGCATCAATCAACTGGAAAATTTGCATTGCAACCATTGTATCAATCATGGTTACGCCAGAAAGGTCAACATATAAATGGGTAATCTTTTTATTCCCACATTCCATCAACGTGTTCTCAAGTAAATATTTAGCACGTTGCGTATCGATATCTCCTACTACTGGCAATAAACCGATTCCATTGTGTAAACGGATGACAGGCGCACTTAATTCGTTAATAACTGCTTGCTGGCTTGTTAATCGTTTTAAAGCTAATGCATCATGCTCTTCTACGAATCGAGAGGTGATTCTTCCAAACGCTTTGATGATTAGTTGACCCCAAGTAAAAATCACTTCTGTTGTGTATTTTCCTTTATTTTCTATCGAATAATTTCTGAGCATTTCTAAATACTGATCTTGCACTTTTAGAAATTCTTTAAAAATGACATGAGTAGGTGTTTTTAAGTGTTCGGAATCTCTAGCAATTTCGAGGATCCATTTATCGAATTCCTCGAAAAATATTTCTTCTTCTCGAATGAAAATATCAATCAGCTTTTGGTGGAATCTTAAATTTTGATTTTTTAACTTGTCGATTACTTTCGGATCTGTAGAAGCATAAACACCTTCAGCAGTCGATTTATCAATTGCCGCATACCAATCTTCTGTAAGCTGTTTCGCTTTATCTAATAAGTAATCATGTAAATGAGAATTTCGATGCATACGGTGCCTGCTCCTTTTCGAGTACAAAATAGGTAAGTAAAGTTCGATATCTATCCTCTTTTAACATACCTCTTTTATTCGAAATAAAACATAGTTTTTTTTACAATTTCTCGAATACTATCAATTGTTCAAAATTTCATGAATGTTTCGGTGCCAGGCACCATCAAGGAGTCTCTCAACTTTTTCAGAGTGCGTTGCCTCTTTTTCTTCAAACTTTCTTTCGTCATACCCAACCGATTTGCTACTTCATCTAAAGAGAATCCTTCAATAAATAAAAGCTGGATCAGTTGTTGCTCGGTATCATTCAAGTGTGATAGGGCTTTTGCGATGGATTTATCTTGCTCAACCACTTCCTCTTTAAACCCAATGATTCTTTCTAACACATCACCTTCAGTTGGCACTGCTTGTTGTTCATTGGCATACGATTTTTTCAATTCATCCAGTATGCTGCCATAGATCGATCGATATGCAAATGGCGCAAAGTCTCCTCGTTCTTTTTCATAGCGTTGAAGTGCCTTCCATAGACCTACTCGACCTGCTTGTACAAATTCTGAGTGATTTTTATAAATTCGTAGTTTTCGGATAGATGCGTAAATCATAGGCTCGTACTGTTCTAATACTTCTTCAAAATTCTCCAACGGTTGTTTCCTTTGGAGCGTGCACGCTTCTTTATTCCCAGGTGGCTTCAGTTTAGTAGATATGATCGATTCATTCGAATCACATTTTGTGATGTTTCTCTAGAGGAAACGTCAAGTTTCGACTAATAAATAAATATCCAATGAACCTACAAAAATGCCAAATAATATGTATTTTCTGACTTGTTAAAAAACTTTCAACATGCTACATTCAAATTATCACGTTTAGGAGGTTGTTTCTTGCGCACTTGTGACTCTTTACGGATTGACACAGACACTCTGGTCGTCCAACCCATCTTCGAAAATGCATTAAAAACACACATCATTACAACACATGGTTCCTACACATCCTCGTTCTCACAACTAGAACTCTTAAATCTTGCTTGCATGCGCTACTTTTCGACTTATGAAGGACGTATTCAAGCCTCTCGTTACCAGACTTCATTTCATAGAAAAACACCTTTGCTCGTTGCAGAAAATGGCATATTTGCTTTTCCAACTATGTCACCTTTGAATGCGGAATGTATGTGGATTTTCAATCATTCTTTTAAGTCAAAAAAACATACGGACAAATCTACAATTCTTCAATATGACAACGGAGTAGAAATCGTTGTGAATGCATCTATACATACGATTGAAAAACAAAGACAGCGCATGATTGTGATGATTTATAAACAAAAATCACTTGGTCGAATTTATTAGAAAACAGGCAAACAATTCAAAAGTTTGCACCTCTTCCCTTTCTGTCAATTTATATATTGTGTTTTATTAATAAATCCTTTCCACTTTTAAGTGTGAAGGGATTTTTTAAAAGCTTTAAATAAAGGAAAAATGAGAATATTGTCGAATTAAGTAGAATCATAATTTTTCTAGATAGGATTTGGATGGGAGAGGACCTTATGGAGAATTCATTTCAAAAAATAATTGATGCTTTGCCTGATCAAATTGTCATTATTAATCAAGATGGGTTCATTATGCATAAAAATATTGCCTGGGATTTGTTTGCACTTGAAAACGGAGGGTTAACTGAGTCAACCGGCATTGGCGTGAATTATTTAGACACCCTTGAACAAGGGAACAATTTTTATGAAGTCAATGGAATTCGCCAAGTGATGCAAAAAAATATTGATGAATTCTCATTAGAGTATCCGTGCCATTCGCCAAATGAAGAACGCTGGTACTGTATGCATGTTAAAAATCTGGCTGACAACTTAATCATGATTCGTCATGAAAATATAACTCAAGTGATGAACCAGCATTCAACTGTAGAAGATGTTTTGGAATCCATGACAGATGCCTTTTTTTCATTAAATAAGAATTGGGAGTTTAGCTTTGTAAATACTGCAGGTTACTCTTTACTTGGGAGAGAGATTGGAACGTTAATCAATAAAAACATTTGGCTTGAATTTCCTGAAGCTAAACAAGATATTTCCTATACAAAGTATCATCAAACCATGGAAAAGCGTGAACCTGCTACATTTGAAACGTATTATCCTCCGTTAAACACCTGGTTTGAAGCTCGTGCATATCCGCAGAAAGCTGGTGGAATTTCTGTTTACTTTAAGGACATCGGTGATAAAAAGAAAACAGAAGAACGTTTAAAGTTATTTGCTTACTTTGATGAGTTAACCAATTTACCTAATCGTCGCTCTATTTTAGAGACCATCTCTGAAAGGATTGCATTAGGGTTACCTTGCGCTCTTATGTTTATTGACTTAGATGGCTTCAAAAATGTAAATGATATTTATGGTCATGAAAAAGGAGATCAGTTGCTTCAGCAGGTCGGACTCAAACTAAGCACGCATTTAAAAGATGATTGTATCGTTGGTCGACTTGGTGGCGATGAATTTTTAGTTTTAACCTTTGAGACGAATCACAACTATTTAAAGGATTATGTTCAGTATGTGCTTAGCGCATTCCATCAACCTTTTATTACTTCACAATCCTCTTTCAGCCTAACGGCTAGTATAGGTATTGCATCCTTTCCACATGATGCACGAGATGCCAACTTGTTAATGAGTGCTGCCGATACCGCTATGTATCAAGCAAAAAAAACGCGAGGAAATAGTTTTGCATTTTACGAATCAGAAATGAAAGAACTTATAACTCGAAGATTATTAATCGAACAAGAGTTAGGAGAAGATTTAAGAAAACACGGCATTTACTTTGTCGTCCAGCCTCAAATTGATACTGAAACTAATTCTCTCGTTGGAATAGAAGTTCTGTCTCGCTGGAGTCACCCTTCACTTGGCCAAATATCACCACTCGAGTTTATTTCAATAGCTGAAGATAGCGGAAATATTTTAAAACTGACTCAATATTTACTAGCTGAAATTTTTGCCCGTGTTTCGAGATGGATTAAAAACTATCAGTTTGATAAAAAGATTTCAATTAATATTACGCCTTATTTATTGTCCCAAAAGTCGTTTTTTGATGATTTGTTTGATTTGTTAAACCGCTACAACATTCCTCCTACTATGATTGAACTTGAAATTACGGAGGAAACGGAATTGGTCACTTCCGAAATGACGTTATTTAATATAAACGAATGTCGAAAACAAGGAATTACAATTGCGATTGATGATTTTGGAACTGGTTTTTCGATGTTAAGTTATTTAACCTATTTCCCAGTAGATTGTATCAAAATTGATCGTTTCTTTATTAAAGGTATCGGACATGATCATCGATCTGAAGCAATTTTAGAGTCTATCATCCATTTAGCAAAGAGTTTAAAATGCGAGATTATTGCTGAAGGGGTCGAAGATGAACAGCAATTACTTTTTCTAAAAGAGCATGGATGTCCGGTTATCCAAGGTTTTATTACCGACCGACCACTAGATTTAGATGAATTTGAAGATAAGTATGTTGCTACACGGAAAAATTTTAACCCATCTTAAAGTGAGGTGATTGACTTGGGACCGTCTATTACAATTAAAGCTGATACCATTGAAGAAGCTGTACAAACAGCGTTAAATATCATGAATTGCACAATTGATGAGGTAGCCATTGACGTTCTTTCTTCTCCTCGAAGTAGTCTATTTGGTTTACGAAAACAATTGGCTGAAGTCACGGTTTCTAAAAAAACACAAACTTCCCCTGTTGAAGTGGAAAAAGTTATACCCGTTCAACCTAAGAATGAGAAAAACCAAAACATGGAAGAATTAATGGATATTTTCTTGTCGGATGAAGTCAGTGCCTCACTTGAAACCTTAAAAGAGGATATGGAGGATTCAAAGCCTTTCCCATCACCCGTAATTAATGGAGAGGATTTGCCATTTGGCGTATGGATTGATTCTGGGATTGTGTATGTCAATGAACATGATCGAAAATATCCCGTTATATCCCCTGGGAGAAATGTCAAACTTATGGTTAATGGGATTGAAGTAAAGGATCGGTTAGCTGTTTCGAGACGAGATCATGTGAAGGTTTCTATAACAGATGACGTGACTTCTACTCACTTTACCATTCATTTAATTGAGCAAAATACAGTCGCAATGTTAATCGTGATTCCTGGAAAACGAGTAAAAAGAACGATTCAAGATGCTCCACTTTCTGATTACTTATCCATTGAAGTGCAGGAAGAAACCATTTATTTTAATGATTTAAAACGAGATCATATTATGTTAAAGCTTCAATCATTAGGTATTGATCGTCGAATAGATGAAAGTGCAATTCAAGACGCTCTTACAACCGTGACGAAAAAAGAAATTATTATCGCTAAAGGAATTCCTCCTCAGCAAGGGAAAGATGGAGATATCGAGGTCTTTTTAGAAGATATTTTTGAGGAAGAAAAAGTTCCTTTAAATGAAAATGAGCGAGTCGATTTTCGAGAGACACATAAAATTTTAAATGTTGAAGAAGGAACCGTTATTGCAAAACGAGTTCCTGCAGTAAAAGGAATTGCTGGCCAAGACTTGTTTGGGAATGTGATTCCACCAAAAGACGTGTATGAAGTCATCATTCGGACAGGGAAAAACACGACCATTAAAGAAGATGAAGTCGTGGCCATTAGTGCAGGCAGACCGACGATCGAATGGCGTGGAAAATTAGTAAAAGTGGATGTAATTCAAGAATTCATTCATAACGGTGACGTTGGAATGGAGTCAGGAAATATTCATTTCCACGGGGATGTTCGAATAACTGGAGATGTACTTGAATCGATGAAGGTTGAAGCTGCTGGTCGGATTTATGTAAAAGGGACAATCACGAAAGCGAATTTGCAATCCGGTCAATCCATTCACGTCTCAGATAATGTCTTTTCAAGTACATTAAGTGTAGGTCGAGAAAACTTTGTCATATCAGAACTTGTGCAACAGTTAAAGGTTATTTTGAAGTATGCCGACAATATGCTCATCGCTATTAATCAATTAATGGTTGTTCGAAATTTATCAACGAATGATTTATCCAGTTCTGAATTAAATCATTTGCTTCGTCTTTTATTCGAAAAAAAATATACAGATTTTCGTGATATTGTGCAGAATTTCGTGACGAATGTTCGCACTAATTCCCAAATTGTCGATGAGGAATGGCTAAATTTATCGGAGCGACTGTATCAAGCGTTTATTGTGTTATCGCATCGCCCTCTACAAAATATCGCTGATTACGAGGTGTTAACGGAAGAAATTCGACATATTTATGAAAGTCATCGCGTGCCACCTGAACCGAAATCACTTTTAAGTGTTCCGTATGCAATCAATAGCTCTCTTTATAGCAGTGGAAATATTATCGTCAATGGTCACGGCGTCTATCATAGTTTGTTGAAGGCAGGAAATGATATCACAGTTAGTGGCGTTTGCCGCGGAGGCGAAATTCATGCAGGTCGAAATGTGACGTTAGATGAAGTTGGATCAGAGGTTGGGGTTAAAACGGTAATCACTGTTCCCGCTGACGGTGTCATTCGAATCGGGTATGCACATCCCAATACGAATATTCAAATCGGAAATCGACTCCATGCTTTTGCAAGTAGTGCAAACTTAATCATGGCTAAATTAGATTCAAACGGTAATTTACAAATTACGTAAGTTAGTAGAACAACTTTTGGATATTAAATCCAAGTTGTTCTCTTTTTTATTTCAAAATACGAACATACATTCTATTTTGTGGTATAATTAATGAACAATCGCTGGTAATGGACAGGCTGGTCACTTTCAGGAGAAGGGAGGTCATGCTTATGACAAGTTTTGAATCCCTGAGCTTACTTATGCAGCTCGCGACTGTTATGTTTGCTGGCTTCTCAATAGCTGTCACATTGATCATTTTGTTCATCAATAAAAAATAACCGTCCCCACTGGTAAGGCGAGACGGTTACTTGTATCAAACTGGACCAACCACTCCATAAGCTAAGCGATTGTCGGACTAGGTGTTGACCCACCTAGTCTTATTGGTATAAGTATACAACAATTTTCTACTATTCTCAAAGGAATTTCGTTCTATTACACTACTTCTTTTTGAGAAGCGTTTCCTCCATTTCTTTTGTTGGACCAGCTTTTATCTCACGGTCACCCGCCCAAGTACGGGTATCCTCAGCTGTTTCTTTTAGCGGTCTAAAAGTTAAGCCTTCTGCCACTGCTTTATCATTTTTCACAATAAAAAAGCCCTCTGGATATTCTTCAGAGATTGGCATCCAAAATGGAAACCGACGTGCACCTAAATCATTTCCTTCTAATTCTTTATCTGAAATCCATACTTTTTCTACAGAATTCGGTGCGATTTCATCCATAAAGTCATCCATCGTAATTGGGTTCGATGCTGCGTTAAATGTGCCAGTCTTCCCTTCTTCAATCATCTTAACAATCCATTTTGCCATGTCACGAACATCAATCCACTGCACCATACGCTTCGATTCAGGACCGCCAGGAAGTGCGACAGGACCCGACTCTGCTAGCTTCATCGCATAGTAGGTAAAGCGATCGGTAGGGTCATTTGGTCCAACAACGATACAAGGTCGGATAATTAATGCTTTATTGCCAAATGCTTGTGTGACAAGATCTTCACACATTACTTTAAGCGGTCCATACGTTTCACCTGTTACTTCGTCCGTTTCAATTTGGTTCGTGTGCATTGAGCTTTCTTCGTTTGGACGTCCTTGTTCGTAATTGTCATAAACTGAGATCGTCGAAATGAACATATAGGTATTTGTGTTATTCATGACTGCCTCTAACACTGGCGTTACATCATTAGGTGTATAGCCACATGTGTCTAGGACGGCATCCCATTTTTCATTCTCAAGTAGATGTGCATCGGTTCTTCGGTCGCCTTTTATATGACGAATGCCTTCAAACACACCCGGATTTGTTTTTCCTCTATTAAATAAAACCACTTCATGTCCATTTTTTATGGACGCTTCTACTAAATATCTGCCTATAAATGATGTGCCGCCGATTACTAGTATTTTCATTTTAATCGCCTCCTCTTTTTTACATTCTTCGCATGTCGAAGAAAATCCTTTAATTAAACTTTTTGGGGTACTTCACTGATGTAATCTATATTTCTTTTAAGGAAAATTTAACTTTATACTCCCTTTAGTTACAAAACCTACTTAAAGAAAACTATGTAATTGTTAATTTACACTGAGAACTCTCCATTTCCGTTTCAGTCGGACGCTTTCCGCGGGCATGACTTCAGCCTCCTCGACGAGCAAGCTCGTCTCCGGGGTCTTCAGTTCATGCTATTCCCGCAGGAGTCGCCGCCCTTCACTGCAATGGATTAACGTTTTTATATCAGAAACTCTTGAATTCCTTCTAAACTTAGCATGCATAAGTGAGGAAAAACTTCTCAAAACTTTCGAAAAAAATCATGCAAATTTCAACTAGAGCCTCTGTATACATAGCTATACAAACATATGATAGTTTTATAAAGGATCGGCAAATCAAATATTCAAGACAGTCCAATTAAAAAGTTATTAAAGATAGTATATATGCATTTTTGTACATCTGAATTTAGCAATTGTAGTTGAAGATAGTGAATAAGAATAAAGATTTACCAATGATTTTTTTAAAGTTAACAATGCCAAAACATATGGAAGACACTATACCTATTAACTGTTCCTATATTTATTAGTACTATCTTAAGTGGAATTTTTGCTGATTGAAATGAAAGCGGCGACTCCTGGAGTAGCAAGAGCTTTAGACTCTGGACTGATTAACGTAAAGGAAGCGGCTAAAACCTTGTCTCCCGGAAAGCATCCGCTGCAATGAAAATCAGCTACAGTACCAACTGGTTTTCCCCGTCGGTTAACAAAAATTGATGGATTCATTCCTACCTATTTCTATTTACTAATTCCAATTAAAGAAGTCTAACAAACTTCGCATGGTTATTTAATTCCTTCACATACTAAATTTATTAGCAGAAGCGTTTTAAAAAACAGGAATTGGGTATTAGAAAAGGTAATCTAAATTAATTAGGACAAAACTCGCATTTTGTCGAATCGTGGTACAGTTCACGCTTTTATAATGGTACAATTAATCTTCAAGATATTGAGTAAAAAGGAGCCTTTCATGTATATTCAATGGACTAAACTTCCACAAATAAACGCGCTCCGTATTTATGGACCTGACTCTCAAGAGACGACGGGCATTTTTTATGACTCGCGTGATGTTAAACCACAATCAGCCTTTTTCTGTATTATTGGTGAAGAAACAGACGGGCATTTGTACATAGAAGAAGCAATTGGAAACGGTGCCACTTCTATTGTTG
Source organism: Paenisporosarcina sp. (assembly GCF_057785155.1). Lineage (NCBI taxonomy): Bacteria > Bacillati > Bacillota > Bacilli > Caryophanales > Caryophanaceae > Paenisporosarcina > Paenisporosarcina sp. Next base: position 2,547 of record NZ_JBYNRN010000032.1, on the reverse strand, counting down.
GTTCCGATCTACATAAATTCGTTGCGATATATGATGCCTATCCACATATCACATTTATTGTCGTTGAAGATTCTCGTCATGCTCTTGCTTATACGTCTGCAGAATATTATGAGCATGCGCATGAAGAATTAATCAAGATTGGTGTGACTGGTACTAACGGTAAAACGACCGTCTCTACTTATGTTCGAGATTTATTTAACTTAGTTGGTCTTCCATGTGGACTTATGGGGACGAACGGTATTTTTACATCAAAAGAAAAATTAAATATTAAAAAAAGCACACCGACTACACCCATGTCTTCAGATGTTCACTCCATTTTTAGACACTTAGTTAATGTTGGCGATCGAGCTGCTTCTATGGAAGTATCTTCAATTGCGCTAGATCAATACCGAGTTGGCGCATTCGAATTTGATGTGGCGATCCACACAAATATTTCTGAGGAACATATGGAGTATCACAAAACGTTTTCTCATTACAAAGCATGTAAACTTCGTTTATTCAAACAAGCTAAAGCTAGTGTGATTAATATGGACGATGAAGGAATGGGATGGGATATTCTCAATTCGATTGATAACGATCACTTAACTTATTCCAATCAAATGGATTCACATGCAGATTTAATCTGGACGAATGTCGAGCATTTTGCGGAAGGAATAACATTTGATTTGTATATCGAAGATCAAGTGCATCACTTAGCAGTGCCAATTTATGGTGAGTTTAACGTAGGGAATTTAGTTGCTGCTATTGGTGCGGCTTTGCTTTCAGATGTTGCTCTAGAAACCATCATTTCTGCTTTGCCTAAAATGACGCAGGTTGAAGGTCGATTCCAAGTGATTCATGGTCCTGAAGACCGTAAAATTGTCTTAGATTATGCCCACACACCGGTTGCTTTAGATGCTATTATGGCTGCAGTAAAACAATTGCCACATCACCGATTAATTACTTTAATCACTGGTATTGGAATTCGTGATTTTGCGAAAATGCCGAAAATGGCCAAAACCGCTCAAGGAAAAGCAGATGTTCTCGTCGTATCGGTCGATCATCCAGGCTATAACGACCCTTGGGAAGTAGTAGATAAGGTGTTAACAGGGTTTTCAGAACCTTATTTACAAGAAGTTTTAACTGCACCTTCGCGTAAAGAAGCCGTTATCAAAGCTTTGGAAGCGAGTCTTCCTGGAGATATCGTGTTGCTGACAAGTGGTTGTATTAACGGCTGTCAAATTGTTAAAGGGGAATATATTCCTCACTCTGACGAAGACATTATCGAAGATTATTTTAAAAACTTACAGTTACAGGCTAAATAGAGTGTTTAGAAAGGCTTACGATGGTTATCGTAAGCCTTTTTAATTTGGGCGGATGTTCTTATTCTCGATTTCGCGGGTTTTATTCAAGGATTTGTTGGTGACATTCTATATTTCGTTCTACCTATTCAAGACTTCGAGCTGCACTCTAAAATTCACGTTTTTCACACAATTCGACGCGCAAAAATGGTGTCATTTGGACAGACCAAATGACACTTTTTCTGTTGGTTTATTATCACTGTTTATTGTTGCTTAATAATCCTCGGACTAAATCCTCCAAGCTCTACTAAATCTTGTTTATCTCCATACGTCACTGAGTAAATATCTTCTTTATTAGTCGAAAAGACTTCTTCGATTTGAATGCCTTTGGCAGCATAATACTGCATGATTTCAGCTCGAGCTAAATTGGATACTGAATTTGGTGATTGTTCATTTGTATGTATATCTCTTTCTTCAACGAGTGTGTCTTCGTCTTTTCCATTTTGTTTATTCACTAGTTCCTGAAGAAGTTTGATAATTTCACTAAGTCCAATTAGGATTAGTCCGATCACAATATGACCGATGAACAACAAAATAATGAATCCACCATCTACTTGTACATATTCGATTCCATAATCTGTCGTAATCGCTCGATTACTCATCATGATAATTGAGAGTAAAATCCCTATAACTATGATAATAAAACCTGCGAATAGCAGGATCTTTCCAACAATGTTTTGCACAGTTACACTTCCCTTCATACAATCTATATTCTTTACACAAATTAACAATTCCTGCCATGTAAATGAATTGTGTGAAAAATATGAACTTTAGAATAGACTCTCCGAATCCTTGAATAGACCCCTCCAACTCTTGAATAACACTATTGAAATCTTGAATGCACCCGTTTAATCCTCAAAACCCTTCACCAAATGGAGAATCGATCAAAAAAGCCAGGTACTCACGAATTGTGTGAGTACCTGGCTCCTGTTTATCTTTATCCGACAGAAGACTCCCACCTCAAGGAATGAAAAGGGCGAAGCCTATTGAGTAGATCGGAGATGAATGTCGGTTGGCGGTAGCCAAAACTTTCCTCACGATGATACAATGAGAACAAACATTCGTATCGTTGGGGGTGGAAATCATGTTAGTCAATAAGGCATACAAATTCCGGATCTATCCAACCAAAGAACAAGAAATCCTCATTGCTAAAACAATCGGATGCAGTCGTTTTGTATTCAATCGCTTTTTAGGGCTATGGAATGAA
>NZ_JBYNRN010000031.1:0-8836 GCF_057785155.1 Paenisporosarcina sp. | reverse complement strand
ACAAGTAGGGGGTGGACAGTTTAGTTGACGGGATCACTGTCCCACGCACCCGTACGTCCTACCCTGGCTACTGATATCTTAAATCCTATTAAAAAAAGGTCAACCAGTAAAAACTGGTTAACCTTATAATACGAAAGCACCCGTTAGTTTAATAGGGCTGTATTTCTTTTAAATAAAGAAACAATTAAAAGTATTCCTAAGAATACAATCATCATATGTGGAAAAGCGAATATCCAATGAGCTACAAAATTACTTTGTGGTGTACCATCAGATATTCCGTTGCCATTAAATGAAAACCATAAAATAATTGCTGGAATTTGAAGTAACACAAGTAAAAATACAAAGATCATTTTTATAAAATTTGTGAGTTTATATTTGTTAGTTCTCAATAAAATTAAAACCCCACCTAATAAGACCGCTAATATTCCCCAGGTAACAACTTCTGATTCCGATGGACCAAATACTCGAAATAAATAAAGTAGCCCTGTTAAAAAAGTTAATATTCCCACCGCAACTTCCAATTTGGCTGAAATTCTATCCATCATTTTCCCTCCATTTAATTTATTTCGTTCTTCAACTAACCTGCTGCGTTAGTTCCATAAAAAAAGAGTAAAGCACCGGTTAGTACAATTAAGTTTTCTTAAACTTTGATATAACTATCCATAAATTTGCTATCAATAACATTACTAGCAATAGCCATGAAATCGGTACAAAGGGAATTCCTGAAAATCCTTTACCAAGCACATATATCTGCAACCAACAAAAAATTAGACCATATATAAGCACTATGACTGGTATGAATCGTCTTATATTTTCGTTCTTCACTAACATATACAGCCCGATTGTCAAAATTACCATCGTTACAACAAATAACGGTAGCGACCACGAGAGCTCAAAAATACGCAAGTCCATTCAAATACCTCCAAACTAAAATCACCAATGTATACTTGTGAAATGTAAAAAAATTTTATTCTTTTTCAGCTAAACTGCTGCGTTAGTGAAAGATGTATTGGTTTACTCTTTGGGTTTTTCTATATGTTCTATTTGGTCTAAAATCCAAGATTCATTTCCTTCTTTCGAGTAAGAAGTAAAATATTCTTTATCTTCCTCAATTAGATTCCAAACCATCTCTTCATTAACAATGATTTTAAAAGCTCCATCTTCAGTGTCATTATTCGGGTCATAAGCTTCTATCCAGTATTCCTTATAACTGCTTGAGTGACCTTTTTCTGTAACTTTCAAGTAAGACGTTGTTGATGTATTAGACCCGCCACAAGATGTAAGTATTAGTAATACAAGCAAGATTATAATACTCGAAAATTTTTTCATTGCTCTTCCCCCATTATTGTTGGTCTAATGCAATATTCTCTATTTAAACGAATACCTTTATTTTTCTAACCTGCTGCGTTAGTTCAATAAGAAAAAAGGCTTCACTCCTTATTGAAGTAAAGCACTTCGTTAGTTAAGAAGGATTATCATATTACTGTTTCCTTTTTAATTGTTACAGAGTTTCTACTGTGTTCTTTCTGATAGTTGAAAAATTTATTAAGCCAAACAGTAAAAATAACATACTAACTGCCCATAAAACGCCAGCAATACCAAGACGTAAAGAAATTTCTTCAGATGCCATCGGATGATTAACATCAAAACTGATTGCATTTAATGCCTGGCTTATTGCCCAACTAAAAAATACAAAGAAACCAATAACCAATCCGTAAGCCACTCTATAAGGTTTTCGTTTTTTTGAAAACATTAACAGTAAAACAACAATAAACGCAATACCCATTATGATTGAAAATCCACCAATTAACATACCCATTGTTTCTTGTTCCATTGGCATATTTCTTACCCCCCCAAAAAAATCCCCTTATATAACTTACATAACTTATTCGATACCATTACTAAAAAACCTTCTTCTTCAACTAACCTGCTGCGTTAGTTCAATAAGAAAAAAAGCCACATACGCAGCCCAAAAATCTTCAACTTAAGCACCTGTTAGTTGAATAAGAACTTTAATCTGTGACTGTCTTTAATTCAAACTTCATACGGTCTAAATCCCAGACGTCATCATCAGTATTAGAAAAGACAGTTACTTCAAGTTTCTGCCCAATGCTATATTTCTCTTCATTATCAACAGGTATTTCGTAAATATTCCCGTCTTTTCTACCTTCATCTACCCCGTCATATTCTTTAATAACTAGCATTTCTTCTTCAACAAGTATCTCCTCTACTGTTCCTGTGAAAGTAAAGTCCTCTTGATAATAAGAACAGCCAGTAATAAATATAAAAATCAATAATAATAAACTTATTGTGATTTTATTTTTCACAATAACACCCCCTTGAAAAATTAGATGCATAATACGTACTAAAGTTTCAAATTGTTGTTCAACTAAACTGCCGCATTAGCCATCCATGTACCTCAAAATAGTTACACCACAGATAATGAAAGAAATTACGTTCTTTCATGGGAGTTGAAGAAAGAACAATTCCTCTGTCATTAATTATACCAATAATTTACAATTTATCTTGAAAAAATTTTCTGTTAATAAATACCGATGTATCTTGAAGGTTCTTTTAACATATCGTTTAGCAGACTAATTAGACGTATTACAACTTCCATTGCAGTTCGACCAAATAGGCTGCTAAACATAGAGCTAAAAATAGTGATATTAAAGCAAGAATGCCTAAATATCAATAATAAAAGGACTACCAATCCATATGCGAATTGATAGCCCTTTTGTGTTTTGTTTTAAAGTTTTGCACCTCTGAAAAGAACCCCTTATTCATAGGAGCGATCCTTTTTCATTACATTAGATTCGGATAATCTTGCTGACGCAATGCCTCATATATAAGGATGGAAGCTGTGTTTGATAAATTTAACGATCGAATATTTTCATTCATAGGGATTCGTAAGCATGTATCTTGATTGGCGTCGATTAATTCGCGTGGTAAACCAGAAGTTTCTTTTCCAAAAACAAAGAAATAATCTTTTTCTACTTCGCTATAATCATATACCGTGTGAGGCTTAGAGCCATGCTTTGTTAAAAAGAAAAACTGTCCTTGTGGATATTTCCCAAATAATTCATCCAAGCCATCGTAATAATGAATGTCTACATGTTCCCAATAGTCGAGTCCAGCTCGTTTCAACATTTTATCATCTGTAGAAAAACCTAATGGGCGGATTAAATGTAATTTCGTATCTGTACCTGCACATGTTCGAGCAATATTCCCTGTGTTTGCTGGTATTAATGGTTGGTAAAGTACCACGTGAATGGCCATGTCGTCACGTCCTCAATATATGGTTTCAAAGGCTAAGCCTTTGTGAATTTCATCTATTACTTCTTGATCTTTTTCTAATTCTAAAGCTTTTTCCAAAGCTTGTTTGCCTTCACTCGTTCCAATTTTCCCAATTGCCCACGCAGCCGTTCCTCGTATGACAGGACGCTCATCCTTCATTAATAAACCAATTAAGTCCGGAACTGCAGAAACTTCCTTGAAATGAGCAAGTGCCAAAATAGCGTTACGTTGGATTGGTTTTTTGCCTCTCCATGAACCAGATACATGACCGTACTTTTCTTTGAACTCCCGATTGCTGATTGTCAGTAGGGGTACGAGCAAAGGTTTAGCAATTTCAGGATCCGCTTTAAACTCTAGTTGATGTGTGTTTAATTTGCCTTTATTTTTTGGACAAATCGTTTGACACGTATCACAACCGTATAATCGATTACCAATTTTCGTGCGGAATTCTTCTGGCAATGTAGTCTTCGTTTGAGTAAGAAATGCGATACATCGTTGAGCATTTAATTGTCCACCTTCAATGAGAGCACCTGTTGGACATACATCTAAACACAACCGACAATCTCCACACTCATCCTCCATCGGTGTATCAGGAGCAAACGGGATGTTCGTAATGATTTCTCCAAGGTAAACATATGAGCCAAACTCGGGTGTAATGACAGAACAGTTTTTTGCGCTCCATCCAATGCCTGCTCGCTGCGCCACCGCTCTATCCGACAGCTCTCCTGTATCGACCATGGAACGAGTTTGCGCATCTGTTAAAGACTCTTTGATATATTGTTCTAATTTCCCTAAACGATCGCGTAAAACCGTGTGATAGTCCATCCCCCAAGAAGCACGAGCAAAAATGCCTCTACGTGCACCTTTCTTTCCTAGAGGAGCATCTTCCATTCTTGATGGATAAGCGATCGCAATCGAAATGATGCTTTCAGCTTCGTTTAATAAAAGCGTAGGCGTTGTTCTTTTTTCAATATCGGACTCTTCGAATCCAGACTGATATCCCAATTCCTGCTGTCTTTTCAAACGATTTTTAAGCTCACGAAAAGGATCGGCTGATGAAAAACCGATTTTGTCGATTCCAATGGAATGTGCATATTCAATTAACTCTTGCTGAAATTGGTTCACATTCATGAAATGACCTCCCTTCTTGTGCTAAACTGTTGAAAAAACATGTAGGTGATTATATGAAAATCTCCATTGACCCATATATTTTTCAATTAGAACCTCAACTTAAAATAGGCATTAATCATTATACCAAATTTGTAACGTCAGAATCGCCTCAAATGTTAAAAGGTCGTATGCAATTATTTCAAGAGCATCTATTTTTTGATTTAGAGGATAAAGAATTATCATCCGTCCAAGGTGTTAAAGAATGGCGAGAGTTATGGAAAAAGTTCGGTTCAGATCCAGGTCGCTATAGACCATCTATTGAAGCTCTTCTACGCCGCATTCGAAAACAAAATTACCTGTCCCCAGTGAATAGTGTGATCGATTTAAATACATTCTTTTCATTGGAATATGAAATACCTGTCGGAATATATGATGCTTCGAATATACAAGGGAATATCCAGATGGCCCTTGGTAACGCAGATACATCTTATATAGGTTTGAATGGTCGAGACAATCGATTAGATGGCATATTAGCCCTCATAGATCAAAATGGACCCTTTGGTAGCCCGTATGTGGATTCTAAAAGGACTGCTGTGCACGAACAGACTACAGAAGCGTATCAGTTTTTCTTTTTACGTCCTTCTATGGAAATTTTTGAAGCTGAACAAATGCTTGCAGCAGCTGGAAAAATGTTTACCCAAGTGAACGGAGGAGAATTTTCTTCGTCTCTTTTAAATAAAAACGAGTTAGAATGTTAAAAACGATATCGATGCAAAAAGAAAAACCACTCATTTGTTCATGAGTGGATGACTTCAATTTAATCATTTAGAGAAAACAGCAGCTTGCACCACATTGGATGCAAGCTGTTTTATCTTTGTTGATTAATAATCATTTCAAGGCCAGCATGTGTTGATCTAAAAATTTGAACATCCCGATCTAGAGCACCCATAGTTACTGCTAACTCAGGTTTTATTCCGACTAAAATACACCTTGCTCCAATTAACTTCAAACAATCATGCAATTTTTGAATATGGAACTGAATATCTTGATCGAAATTTAAGACACCACTTAAATCGATAATTACATTTTCAATTCTATGCGATGAACATTCAAATAAAACAGAAGTAAGAAGCAAATCCGAACGCTCTGCATTGAACTCTCCAATTAACGGCAATGCGATCGTGTTTTCCCACACATGAAGAATCGGAATGGAAAGCGTTTTAATTAGCTTTTCTTTATTCTTTTCTTCTTCTGCTTTAGTTGATACATCCATCAACATAATAATGTATCCATCAATTTCTTCAGAATGATTAAAAATTGGCGTAACTACGATATCAGTAACAAATCGGTCTTTAATCGTGATACGCGTCCGATGCGTCGATTTAATCGACTGCATAATTCCTTGTTGACGTTCAGGTCTTTGATGGAAATAATCCATGCTTTTACCAATAAAATCTTCGCTGCTATCTAACTGATACAACGGTGCTATCAGCGTTAATAAATCCGATGCATTACAATTCATCCATCGAATATGAAATTGCATATCTGCAATCAATATATTTTCACCAATACTATTTAATGCTGTTAATACTGAAATATCATTTGGAATCTTACCTATATCTTGCATTTACCTCATCCTATTCTTGGAAACTCATACTCCCATTATAACGAATCTTAAATGGAATACAAACTTGTTGGAAATCTACTTACAAATAAAAAAGGATGCTGACCATAAGTGGCAGCACCCTATCATGTTTATTGATTTTGTCCGTCTTTTACAAATTGAGCTACTGTTAAGGTACGTTTCGTTTGGTGTTTTACTGCACCTTGAACATTTTCAATCATTTCCCCATCTTGATTAACGGATACGCTTGTACCATATGGATTTCCACCAGCTTCATAAAGAACTGGATCCGTATATCCTGGAGCAACTACAATAGCTCCCCAATGGTACATAGTTGTATAAAGAGATAGTGTTGTGATTTCTTGTCCACCATGTGGATTCTGAGCGGAAGTCATAGCGCTTACTACTTTGTTGACTAACTTACCTTTAAACCATAATCCTCCAGTAGTATCTAAGAAACTCTTCACTTGCCCAGGCATATTTCCGAATCGTGTTGGTACACTAAAAATTATCGCATCTGCCCATTCTAAATCATCTAATTTTACTTCCGGAACATCTTTTGTTGCTTCCGCATGTGCTTTCCAAGCTGGATTAGAGTCAATTGCTTCTTGTGGAGCAGTTTCTGGAACTTTTAAAACCTTTACGTCAGCACCATGTTCTTTCGCTGCTTCTTCTGCCCACTTTGATAATTGATAATTGGTGCCTGTTGAACTGTAATAAACAACTGCTAATTTTACGTTAGACATTATTCCATCTCCCTTAATCATAAAAATTTTGTTAATTCAATGACTTGAAATACAGATACATTACCCTGTATTCCCTAATTTGACTAAAATATTCCTAGACCTTTGTTATCCAATAAACATGCATACAAAAAACGCCTAAATAACAGACATTGGCTACAATCAATAAACTTCTAATAGTCTTACTGTCACTTAGTTTAGGAATACGGAGAACGAGGATGAATAGGAATATACTTAAGAAAATTTTAATTAACAAAATGGACAAAGCATCAAATGGAGCCATCAATGGATTAGCTTCAGAAATCAGTGATGCTGAAATCCCATAATATGTTGCCACTGCATCGATTACATTCAATGAAACCAATAAATATGTTAATGCAATCAATACATCACCCTCTCAGTTAAATATAAGTAAGTATGTACATCCTAGAAAGGTGATAAACGAAAAGTTTTTTGCCAAGCATTTATAAAATGGTTTATCAAATATTGCTTATGGAAAATCCTTTTCATTCATAAGAAAGGCATAAATGATCCAATTGTGAACATGCTACTAAAAATGGAGGTGCAGTGATTTGGATACAAACAAAGGCAAGGAAAAACAAAAAGAAAACATGAATAGGAATAAAGCAAAAGTCGATCGAGAGGAATTTGGCTATGGATATGATCTCAGCCCAGATGACTTGGATGTGAAAGGACAAAACCGTTCAGCCAAATCAAACATAAAAAGAGAACCAAACCATCCAACGAAAAACGAACCAAAATAACATCAAATTTCACATGACTATACTTACTATATGAACAGCCACAAGAAAAAACCTAGCTTGCTCCGAAAATGAGAGCATGCTAGGTTTTTTTCTCATACTGTAATCCGCAAAGTGATAGTATTGAAACCATACAAAAAAGCAGTATCTACATAAAGTAGATACTGCTTTTTTTGATACCCGAGGCCAGACTCGAACTGGCACGCCTCGCGGCACCGCATTTTGAGTGCGGCGTGTCTGCCATTCCACCACTCGGGCAAATTCTTGCTTGCAGACGATAACTATTTAAAATATGGAGGCGGCAACCGGATTTGAACCGGTGATAAAGGTGTTGCAGACCTTTGCCTTACCACTTGGCTATGCCGCCAAACTATTGGAGCGGAAGACGAGGTTCGAACTCGCGACCCCCACCTTGGCAAGGTGGTGTTCTACCACTGAACTACTTCCGCAAAGCTGGGGTACCTGGATTCGAACCAGGGCATGACGGAATCAAAATCCGTTGCCTTACCGCTTGGCTATACCCCACTATTAAGATGGGGCGAACGAGGGGAATTGAACCCCCGAGTGTCGGAATCACAATCCGATGCGTTAACCACTTCGCCACGCCCGCCATAATGAATACGTACTATTTAAAATATGCTTGAAATCAAAAAAAAGATGGGGCGAACGAGGGGAATTGAACCCCCGAATGTCGGAATCACAATCCGATGCGTTAACCACTTCGCCACGCCCGCCACAACATAATATTAAAATATAAATTGGCAGGGGCAGTAGGAATCGAACCCACACTGGAGGTTTTGGAGACCTCAGTTCTACCTTTAAACTATGCCCCTAAAAATGGTGGAGGGGGGCGGATTCGAACCGCCGAACCCGAAGGAACGGATTTACAGTCCGTCGTGTTTAGCCACTTCACTACCCCTCCAGATGAAGATGGTGCCGGCGAAAGGAGTCGAACCCTCGACCTACTGATTACAAGTCAGTTGCTCTACCAACTGAGCTACACCGGCAATAAATATATAAATGGTGGCTCAGGACGGAATCGAACCGCCGACACAAGGATTTTCAGTCCTTTGCTCTACCGACTGAGCTACTGAGCCACAATTGAATTGTTCTAAGCTTCGAATCTTTGTTAGCTTCATTGCTTATTTCAATTCTGATACTTCTTAAAAAATGGCGGTCCCGACGGGAATCGAACCCGCGATCTCCTGCGTGACAGGCAGGCATGTTAACCGCTACACCACGGGACCAGTTGGTTGCGGGGGCAGGATTTGAACCTGCGACCTTCGGGTTATGAGCCCGAC
>NZ_JBYNRN010000030.1:0-8114 GCF_057785155.1 Paenisporosarcina sp. | reverse complement strand
CCAGACTCTATACCCATCCTATCAAGTCATTAAAAAATGTGTGGATGAGATCAAAGCAGAACAACAGATGAAACTCAGACAAGAACAACAGCTCAAAGCACAGCAACAAGCTCCTAAAATGAAATCTCGTGGCATGAGTCGCTAAACAGAGCGAGTGTCTACGAGCGAACTGAGAAAATTTGCTCATCCCTTTCCCTGATTACAAGCTCCCTATCCATCAATCACCTGCATGGCAGAGCATCCCGCATGGGTGCGAACTTTCCAAGTTTGATTCCTAAACCGAGCGTAGCGAGAAAAAAAAGCTGATGAGCGAAGCGAATTCCGAGTTGCTTTTGATCGTGCGTTTGCTTTTTCTTAAATTCACGAAAATATGAACCAAAAATTGCCCCGACGAATCGAGCGAAAGCGAGATTCAATAGAGTTTGAGCAAAGCGAAAACCAAGGGCAATTTTTTACTCCCTGGGCTTTTAATTATTTTTAAGCTTTTAAATGCTTTTAGAGAGGCTCAAGTCTTTGTAAATAAAGGCTTCTAGAGCTTATATGACTACGTTTACCTACCAATATGACTACGTTTACCTACCAATAATCTACATTATTTTTTTTGTAGATTTAACTACGTTTACCTTGCATTAATCTACATATTTATTATTATAGATTTATATTCATAAGTAATAATGTAGATAAATAGAATGCGGGACTTAGTAGTTAAAGACAATGCATTAATTAATGCGAGTTATAACTTAGACTTAGTAGAACAACGTTTGATCTTATTAGCTATCGTCGAAGCAAGAGATAGTGGTCGGGGAATCAATGCAAATGACCCTTTAGAAGTCCATGCTGAGAGTTATGTAAATCAATTTAATGTTGCAAGACAAACAGCTTACCAAGCGTTAAAAGATGCCTGTAAAGATCTATTTGTACGTCAATTTAGCTATCAAGAAATTAATAAAAGAGGAAATGTAGAGAATGTTTTAAGTCGTTGGGTCAGCGAAATTAGATATATCGACGATGAAGCTACAGTAAAGTTAATATTTGCCCCTGCAATCGTGCCACTTATTACACGTTTAGAAGAACAATTTACTAAATATGAGTTACAACAGATTAGTAATCTCAGCAGCGCTTATGCTGTGCGATTATATGAATTATTAATTGCTTGGCGCAGTACGGGTCAAACTCCTATTATTGAACTTGCAGAGTTCAGACAAAAAATAGGCGTTCTTGATGATGAATATACAAGAATGGGAAATTTTAAAGATCGAGTATTAAATTTAGCTATTGCTCAAATTAATGAACATACGGATATTAACGTCCAATGTCAGCAACATAAAAAGGGACGTAATATTTCTGGTTTTTCATTCACCTTTAAACTGAAAAAAGTCGTTATAGCTCATACTAAAGAGCAAACTGCTCTTGAGATTTTCTCAAAATTTACCGATGCACAGTGTCATCTTTTTGCCAGTAAATTATCTGAGCTTCCAGATATGAATAAATATTCTCAAGGTACTGAAAGCTACTCACAATTTGCAGTTCGAATTTCTGAAATGCTACGAGATCCACAAAAATTTGAAGAACTACTCCCCTATCTAAAGAAAGTAGGCTTTAATACAAAATAAACTTCATGTTCAGATTGGATGTTCACACGAACATCCTTGTACACGCACTGAGGGATTACATTGAACACAACAAAATTCAGCGTCATGGACGCAAGTAAAGCCTTTAAAAAATCACGTACAACAATATATGAGGCTTTAAAAAATGGTGAATTATCAAGAGATCATGATGGTCTTATAGACTTATCGGAACTTATTAGAGTTTATGGCAATCCAATCAGTGTTCAGTCCAGTACACGCACTGAAAAAGTTCAGAAGGATGTACAGGTACACGTTCAATCTGAAGTTGAAAATGTATTAAAAGATCAGATTTCTTTACTCAAAAATCAGTTAGATTTAGCAAATCAAAGAGAAAAGTCTTTGATGCAACATATTGAAGATCTTACTCACAGAATTGAGTTTAAAGGCACCTTAGAACAGCCAAAACAAGAAAATATTAATCAGCTAAATGAATCTACTAATTCGAATATAGCAACAGATCCTCGGTCACAGGATGAATCAAACTATGACGGATTGACTACTCCTGAGAACAAACGGATCCCTATCCCTGAACATATTGAGCCTGAACCTAAAAAAAGGGGCTTCCTGAGCCGTTTCTTCCTTCCTTATGGTTAGCCAGCACTCCACTTTTTTGATGAGCCAATTTCATTGCCAGCAATGAAATAATGACTCCTCAAAAAACCGGATGATGTTTATTGAAACTGAATAAAATCGTGGAACATTGCTTATTTATTAAGCGTGGAACACTAAAAAAGATAAAAAAAGCCCGAACAGGGATGTTCGGGCTATCAACTAGAAACTACAGCATTGATTTCTAAGTGGAATTATAACGCATTTCGTATAAGGTGTATTATGTTAATTTTAGGAAATTTTAAGAATTAACTCTCAAGTAACTGCCCTATTTCCAACCTACTATATCCTCGCTCTTTTAGAATCAAGACAATAGCTTTTCTATATTCATCAGAACTGGAGGTCTTATATTTTATGATTAATTGATTCTCTGAATTCAGTTCAAGGGCATTCTTATAGGTTAAGACTTCAGTAGAAATCTTATTAAAAATATTTAGATTAAACATACAGGTACTCTTCATCCTGTTATAGCGGCCCGACTACAACAAATACCTGCCTTAGCTTAGCTAGGCACCCTTGGCAGCAAGGATTACAAATTAAGAAAAGTTCTGCAAGTTTTCAAAAGCTATAAGGATGAATAATCAACTAAAATCAATGTTATTTAACATAATGGCTGTTATACGCAATAAAAAAACCTGGGCACCAACCCAGGTCTAAAATTTAAAAAACAGATAAATATCAGTGCAATAAACTCATTTTTCTAATTTCGCATAACGTGTATTATGTTAATTTTAGGAACGCTACAAGATAGATTAGACTCGATTTTTTCTCTTTTTGAGATATAAATAACAAATCAACAGAAAACTAAGCCAAAATAAGTAGTCCAAGATAAAGTAGTGAAGAAGGAACTCATCTAAATCCCAAAAAATAAATAACACGCTTATATTGTTACCAGGTGAAGTGAAATCTCCATCAATTAAGAATACAAAGGGAAAACCTCCTGCAAGTCTATCTACTTCTTCCACCCTATCGACAACTATACGATTAACAGGGATATATCTCTGATAAAATAAAGATAATGATGTCAAAAGAAATGATAATATATTGATATACAATGTTTTTTTCAAAAATACACTTTTTATATTTTAAGTTAAAGATACTATTACTATACCGATTTTTGTAAAATTCATCCCACTATTTAACATAATGGGCGTTATACGAAATTCTGTTGTAAGCCCCAAAAAAAAGCGAGGATTTTCTCCTCGCTCTTTTACTCAACAAATTAGAAGTTATATTTTAATTGAGCATTTACACCATTAAAGCCATCAAACGCATTAACGTGTGTATAAGCTACTTCTGCAGCTAAGTTTGGAGTGAAGTTATAGCCAGCTCCAGCCTGAATGATTAAACCTGAATCATCTTCGCTAGTTGAAACTGTATAACCTCGATAAGTAGCATCTACATCCAGGTCAACACGTGCATAACCAGCCATACCTTTAGCATAGAAGTTATTTGCTAAAGGATATTTAGCTGTTAAGCCAATACCATAGTATTGAACATCGGCATCAGTTCTTACACCAAGTTCTTCTAAATCGCCATCGAACTCGATGTCATTCACAGATTTATTCCAGAATACTTCAGCACCAACATATTCATTAAATTGCAAACCACCATTCAGGCCTAGAAAATGTACATCAACATCATCGTTATTTAAAAATGTATAGCCAGCGCCTACATATGGCTGAATTGTTGTATTACCAGCATTTGCCGTAGTTGCTGCAACAGCCCCAAGAAGTGATACCAAAAGCAGTTTTTTCATTGTATATCTCATGAATATTGAAGTTATATAAAAACCCATAAATCATTGATTTAAAGGATTTGCATATATTGGAAATATAAATAAAAATTTGCAATAAATTTATACTAATTAGTAAGATATTTTTTGATTAATAAATAATCTTTTCTATTTAACATAATGGTAGTTATGCAAAACTAGTAGGCTTTACGCGGAATTCTTAGCATATTCATCTTTTGTCTTATATCTTTGTTTTTACCTATCGGTAAAATATATTCATAACCTATAGAGGAAAAAAGTAGGTAATTAAGAAAAAAATTACAGCGATTTATAAGCCTTATAGTTCCGGGAGAGACTATAAGGCTTTTTCTTTATCTTAAAATTCATATATCTATACTATTTTGATAAACAAAAGCATGGCTGAAAGCCATGCTCTGGGTGTTAATTTCGCATAATTCGTATTATGTTAATTTTAGGAGAACTAACATTTCTGTATTTTTATGGAATATAGCTATGAATTTATCACCCTACGAGATCATTTACTCCTAAATGACCAAACTTGCCATTTATTAGACGACCATCATCTAACTGCACATTTTTAAATTCAATTGTTCCCTCTGAATCATTGACAGTTACACCGGTACAATGATTATTTGTCAATTTACAGTTCCATTTTAGATAGATATTCACATTTAATTGACCCTTCTGTGGTCTTTGATACGCTACATTTACATTTTTAGTAATAGTATCGTATTTCACTGTGAACTCGAGATCAGAGTGATTATCTCGACTCATAAAGCGAAAATATTTACTTTCATTTTCTGCATATACAACTGCTGCAACTGTTTCATCAATTTTAAAAAGTTCATCTCCTGCAATGACTTGACCATAAGGAACTTTTTTTACAAAACCTCCAGATACTTTCAACTCTGGAGAAGCAATATATTCAATAGGGTTAGTAAATAAGTTATTGATGAATTTAAAGGTGGTTATACCATTTTCATAATCTGTATTTAATGTAAAATCTCGATTGAAGTATCCCTTATATATGTACACATCTTTAGGTTGTTCATTACTAAAATAATTCCCCTCCGTTAAAATAAATCTATCGTGATCAAGATCCATAGGATCATTAAAGTTAAAATAGTATTCTTTATCTGTAGTAAAAGTTAAAACAGAGCTAGTTTTCCAATCCAAAAATTTTTCTATTGTTGCAGGTTTACCATTAACAACTAAGTCTGATTTCGCATGATATTCATTAAAGCGTTTGGTGTCCCATACAGGCCAATCAGAATTTACTTCAAACTTAACAGAGCCTTTAATTTTGGCAGTTGATGCAAAGTCATTATTATTTAAACGTCCTTCTATAGAACCATTTGCATTTATAATAAAATAAGTTTTACCATTACTTTGCTTTTCAAATTTATAAGAAAATGTATCACTACACGAATTTTGACATCTAACCGTCAGATGTCCTTTATCATTCTCTGAATAGCTAAAAACTCCAACTTTATCGTCTTTAGGATAAAGATAAAGACCCGCCAAATTATTAATATGGGCAGACAAATCATTGCTTGGTGTAAGAATCTCTAAATCCCACATATTATTGTTAGTAGCAGATGCTTCAATCACACTATCTGTGTGAAATGGTGAAAACTTGATGGTTGAGTTATTAGCAATACCAGAATTTTCAATTTCAAAATAGCCATGTGTCAAATCTGGACTTAATACAGAAGTTTCTACAATAGGCTTCGGCACAGATGTATCTGATGACGTTGGACTACTTTCTCCCCCCCCTCCACCGCATGCGACTAATAAAACAGATAAAAGAGTTAAAGGTAATAATGTTCTTCTATTGTGAAGCATATAAATCCTTGTTTGAAACAAATTACTTTTTTAAATTTTATAAAAACACTGAATTTAGAATACTTTTATAAGCATTCAATATCATTTCATAAAACATTGGAACTTCGTTTTATTCTTATACATGAAGGTAAGCTAGTTGAGTACTTAGAAGATTATTTTTATCTAAAATTTAGTAAAAAAAATCTTCTATTTAAAATTTAAAAAACTGGAATTTTCCACCAACTTACCCCCCATTTAACATAATGGGCGTTATGCGAAACCATTCTTAATTATTTTAATTAAATCAATAATTTGTAAATTTTACATAATCCTAAAAAACACCAAAAAGCCGACACAGAAACAAGTCGGCTTTTTTATGAGCAGTTTTGATAGTTATTGCCAATAAATTTGACTAAGAATTACGCTTTTCAACTTGAGTGATACAATTTTGTGATACATTATTGTATATACAAATTTGAATGTTTTTTATGGAACAGTATTTC
The DNA here is from genome assembly GCF_057785155.1 of Paenisporosarcina sp. Lineage (NCBI taxonomy): Bacteria > Bacillati > Bacillota > Bacilli > Caryophanales > Caryophanaceae > Paenisporosarcina > Paenisporosarcina sp. The sequence goes on along the minus strand of NZ_JBYNRN010000030.1, from coordinate 1,791 downwards.
GAATGGGATGAGGCAAAGAATCGAAAGAATCAGAAAAAACACGATGTCTCTTTCGAAACAGCAAGCCTTGTTTTTGAAGATCCATTAAGGATCTCAATCCAGGACAGACATACCGATGGTGAAGAACGTTGGCAAACCATTGGAAAAGTAAAAGGCGTACTAATGCTCTTAGTAGCTCACACCATCTTTGATGAAGATGACTGTGAAATCATACGAATCATTAGTGCAAGACAAGTCACTAAGGCGGAGCAAGATAGATATGAGCATGGTTAGATACTCACGCAAAGAACTGAATGAAAAATTCAGCGACAAGCAAGATGCTGAAATTCAACGCTTGCTTGCTAAGGGAACGGTTGCTGACGATCAGCTAGATCTCTCAGATATACCTGAAATTACCGACTGGAGTAATGCTGTACGCCACAATCAATTCTATCGTCCAGTAAAGCAACAAACATCTATTCGTTTAGATGCTGACGTACTTGCATGGTTCAAAGCACAAGGTAAAGGTTATCAGACACGCATGAATGAAATCTTGCGGGATGCCATGCTAAAAGAATTAAAAAATCATCAGTAAAAATGGGAGCTTAAGCTCCCATTTTTTATTACAAAATTCATAAAATTTGATAGAATAGAAAAATTATTTGATTAAATTTTATAGAGTTTTTTATGAAAAAAACAATTATTGGGGCATTAGCTGTTTCAACACTTTTAATTTCTGCATGTAGTACATCACAACCTATGTGGAGAAAAGCTGGAATTACTCCACATGATGCTAATAGTGCTTTAGCAAAATGTCGCTATGACATAGGTTTAGCTAAAGTAAATCAAAATGAAAAAGCTGAAATGATACAAGATTGTATGATGGCACAAGGTTTTAGATACACCTATTAATCTCTATAAAATCCAAATAAATAGGTTTATTAATGAAAAAGTTAATAGGTTTTGCAGCCATAGCTGTTTTTTGTACAAATTCTTTAGCAGAAATCCCTGTAAAAAATAATAGTATTCCTTTCAATAAGCTGCCTATAGAGATTAAAGAAGTAGTTCAAAGTGAGTATATAGATACCTGCCAAGGCATATCTGAAGATGAAGAAATGCAAGTTAAAAATCCTAAAATCACTTTCAATAAAGGGTTTTTAGTAAATATAGATTTTAATAATGATGGCTTAAAAGACTATATTATCCGATCTTCAGACGTTACCTGTGAAGGTGCTTACTCAATTTTCACTGGAAACAGTGATGGCTTTATAGATATCTACTTTCAAAATGAAGCAGGTAAATATGATCATGTTCTTAACTATTGGTTAGGTCGTGAAGGATTGGAGCTTAAAAAAATAAAAGATGGCTATCGTTTTACTTCTGAATATAACGACAGTTATTTAGCGTGGGATAAATCTATAAATAAGTTTATTTCATATTATGGCCCTGAAAAAAGAAAAGATATTTTAGATATAAATGATGAAAACTCTACAACTAGCCAAACTTCTACAGAGAAAGGTGAAGTTCTAAGACAAGCTTTTCAATAATCTAGAAATATTCAAAAGACGCCTTTACATAGGCGTCTTTTTATTTAACATAAAATCTCTTATGTGAAGCAATCTTGTAACTCCAAAATAGAAATGTCCGGTTTCTCCAAAGTAAAAATGTCCGCTTTTAGATAACTTTAGCAACTCGATAGACAGTTGCAACTCCACAATTCACTGCTTTGGCAATTTCTTCCTTAGTCATATTGCCAGCTGCTAGCAATTCTTTTATTCGTTTGTGCTTAGCCTCATTGGCTTTCTTACCTGT
>NZ_JBYNRN010000029.1:0-2970 GCF_057785155.1 Paenisporosarcina sp. | reverse complement strand
CTTTGCTGATTAAGCTTTCAACCGTAAATACAGCTTGTTGTACCGTCAACATGTGATTCACCTCCTTGTCTATCAGTATTCACATCATAGACAAGGAAAGAAGAAAATATTCAGCTCACTTTATGATGTGGCTGAATAGTTACCTTTAATATAAATTAACTTCAAACTCTTCTTTTGAAGTCCATGGCCATAAATATTCAAAACCACTATGAGTATGCTTATGAATTGGTGCATATAAGTCTCCAGGATATGTTGCGATATAAAATTCATGTGAAGGCGCTTTATCATGAACTCCATAAAATTCTCCACGTCCGTCCTGAAATACTTTAGCATAATAAAAAGCATCTATATCTGGCGCAGTAGTTAATGGATTACTTGCAGCTAGTCCCATTCGATGATAAATATAATTACTTCCATATTCAACATTCTGAATATGAATATCACTTGTAGGTGCTCTACCACTTCCTATAAGTTTATAATTCTCATCATAACCAGTCGTTAAACCAATTTGCGGGTGTAGTTTAGCGTATTTACTAGAACCATTCCATGTTACATACACATCAGATCTAGTTCTAAATTTATTAGACCAAAAATCGAAACTTCGATCGTCTCCCCCAAAGTATTTATATGTACAAACAATCTCACACCAAGGATTAGGAGCGTACTTCATAGGAATAAAAGTAGTATATCTAAGCACATAACCGTAACCTGGAGGAGGAGTAAAACTATTTAATGTACTAACATTATCTTCCTGTTTTAATGTAGTACTAGTATTAGTTTTAGCTTTTTCTTCTTCTGTTTTCATTTGTTTTGTTACTTTAGGAAGCACATTTTCTTCTGATGCCCTAACTACTGCACTTAAACTTCTTCTTTCATAAAATAAATCCTTGTAATCTTTTAATTCATAGTTTACTTTGTTTTCTTTCAATTCCTTTTTAATTTCAAGAATCTTCTCTTTTGGTAACTTTTTGTAACCTACTATTTTGTAATGATATACTTCATTTTTAACAATATCATTATCAATAAACTGAAGTTTTTTTGTTCTTTTTATCAGCGTGTCATTTTTATAAACTTCAAAATATTCAAAATCGTTCGGAAGACCCCTCCATTTTACCGTGATTTTGTCATTACCTACCAAAACGTTAATTTGAGCATCCTTCATTGGATAGTATGTTTTAGACATTCCATTATTAATGTTATTAGTATTAAAAGATTGTATACCTTGCTCACGATCAGTAGTAGTAGCAGTATTTATAATAACTTTATCAAACTCTTTATTATCTTTAAGCGCTATCAATTTAAATTTGTAAAAATTTCCTTCTTCAAGTCCATTTATAACAAATTCGTTATCATTACCCTCATATAAAACTTTTTCGTTATCCCCTTCAATTTCATGTAACTTATATTTAAATCCAAGTTCATTCCAACTAACATATATTTTGTTATTTTCTGGTAGTACCTCTACGTTTAAGTCTTCAGCTGCCAATGCATTTATACTACCGAATAAAATAAATAGAATAGTAAGAGTCAAATACCTAGTAAAAAACTTTTTAATCATCTAATACGCCTCTTTTTTGTCGAATGATGTTATAATATGGTTATGTGCAAAGGAGGTGAGAAGATGAGCGAGCAATTATTGGAGAAAATTTTACTCGTCGTCACAGACATACAAAAAGAATTGCACGACATTCGTGAAGAGCAAAAAGCCATTCGTGAAGAACAACAAGCCATTCGCGAAGAACAGCGAGCCATTCGTGAAGAACAACAAGCTATTCGTGAGGAACAAATGGCTATTCGCGAAGAGCAGAAAACATTCCGTGAAGAAATAAACTCGTTGCGGGAGGAAATGAATGCATTCCGCAAAGAGCAGCAACTCATTCGCGAAGAGCAACAAGCATTAAAAAATGGACAAAAAGAGCTTTACGATCTTATGAACGCTCTTCTCCATCGTCAAGACGAAACGGACGCGAAACTCGAGGCTTTAACGATGGATGTCCATCATATGCGCGGTGAAATGACAGCAATGAAGCAAGAAATCCACGCACTAAACGAAAAAATTGACTCCCACTACGAACAATTCAACGAACGCCTTAACAATCTCCAACTTGACGTTGATTTCACCGTTCATAAAACAACGATGACGGAACGTGAACTTTTCAAAATGAGAAATCGGTTGTTTTCATAGAGAGGGCATTTCCCTCTCTATGAAATTCGATTTATATACTTCTTTCATTTAAAGGTAACATCACTTCCAGAAATGAATGAAATTACATGATTCTCCGCCCCACATAATATCCCAATGCTCCTATATAAATTGAAGCTACAAGAACACAAGAAGGATAAAAAGGAAGCGTCGTAATCGTTGCGATCCCTAAAACAACAGCCCCATCCCATTTAAATCCCCATTTTTCATCGATAAAAAAAATGAGCGCCTCTGTTACCGCACATATAAACGGAACAGCTAGTACTGCAATTGGAAAAATGGCAATAAAGAAAGAAAAACCGCTAAATAATGAGAACGAAAGGGCAAACATGACAAACGACAACAAAACTCCTATTAAAAATTTTTTCACTTATACTATCCCCTTTTAATATAAAATTACTTACTCACTGCGATTTTCTTATTGGGGTACGAAGGGAATAAATATTTGACATTTGTACCTGCAGCATCAGGATTAAATTGATACAGAGTTTTCCATGTTCCCCCATTATCCGATCTATAAATTTCATGCCAAGGATACTGGTCATGACTACCATTGATATAAGTAACTCCACTTTTTTGAATATTTAAACTATAGCTGTAATCAATATTCGGTGGGACATCCATGAGAAACGGCAATCCAACAGAATGGGAAATTTGAAATTGTGCTTCACTGGATGTAATCCATTCCTTTACAGCCGTTATACCTGATGTCCCAGCATTTTTTCTTGCCAATTCCGTTGAACCACATGTACCATTATCATTTTTAT
>NZ_JBYNRN010000028.1:0-5674 GCF_057785155.1 Paenisporosarcina sp. | reverse complement strand
TTGAGCCACATCGTCAAACTTATGTGTGTGCGATTACCGGTAAGATTTCAACAGAGGCTGTTAAAATTGGTGAGGCTTGGATTAGTAAAGATGGAATCAAGAAGTTAATTCAATATATGGATCAGTAAAAGCCTGAAATCGCTTCAGGCTTTTTTTATTAGAAAACCAGGAGTTAATGAACACCTTATGTTTGCAATTTTTTGTGGGGATTAGCTCTTTTATTAATGTTCAAGAACTCGTTCAACAACCTAAGTTCAGTAACCTATATAAAACTAAGTATAGGCACACGAATGAATATCTTATGGGACTTGCATCCCAGTTGACATTCACTTTACTTGAATAAATGAATGATTAAATAACAAAAAAAGAGTAGCATCAGCTACTCTTTGCAGACCACAGTACCTTATCCAAATATTTCACCGTCTATAAGCATTTCATTACGGTATCACCAAAGTTTCTAATATCGGATAAATAATCGAAACCACTTGGAGAACCAAAACTATTAAAAGCACGCACTACAACAATATCGTGTTGAGGTATGACTAATAAAGTAACGCCCGTATATCCTAATATTTGATAAGAACCTTTAGGAACAAGCATTCCAATTTCAGATTTTTTGGCAGGTAAATCCTTAACAAACCATAAGAATCCGTTTTGTGGGAGATCTGAGTCAATTAATTCTGGACTTTGTAGGGATGTAGTCAAATTTATAATATCACTTGAAACAACCTGTTCCCCGTCTATGTAACCCTGCTTAAGATGAAGAAATCCCCATTTGGCCAATTCCCTGGCAGACACGTACAGATTCATTTTATCACCATCTGTACTTTTACTAGTGTACCAGCTTGGATCATTAAGCTCTCTAATAACTTCAACTAGGTTTTGATTTAATTTCCCATACCAACCGGTCTCTTTGAAATTCAAAGGTTGAAATACCTGTTCAGAAACAATCTCGGCAACTGTTTTACCGGTTGTATTTTTTACAATTTGCGTTAGCATATCAATTCCAATACCGCGATAAGCCCAACTTTGACCTGGAGAAAACTCTCGCTGAATCTCTCCATCAATACTTTTTAATCCATGGGTATGTGTTAGTAAATGTCTAAGGGTAGTCCCTTCTAGATTTTTAGATTCATAAAAAGGAAGGTATTTACTCACTGTGTCATCAATTGAAGCTATGTAGCCATTGTGCACGGCGTAAGCTACAGCAAATCCAATATAACTTTTTCTAACGGACGCACCATGAAATTGTGTGTCTTCTTGAATATTTCGTGCATTAGTGGCTTTAGAATGTTTCCCCCAATATTCTTCTGTTACAATTTCATCGTTTTGTATAATAAAAACAGCTGCACCTGAACAGTCAACTAATTCGGAAGTACGTTGGACTTGAGAGACAACCGAGCTAAATTTCTGACTTAAGTTTTGGTTAATAACCATAATTCCCCTACTTTCCTAATCCTATCGGTCAGTTCAATATTCGACTTAATATTAGGTAACCCTCTCAAACTGCAAAATATCGATTCTATTACTCAAACTCAACTGGTATGCATCTCGCATACACCCTACGTCGACATAACACACCCGGATGAGGAAGTAGTCGTCTTCATTACTCCATAAGAAAAACAGCCTTGTAAAGGCGCCGATTGTTCAATTAAAGCACCTTGTTATTTTAATAATAACCTACCTATTTCTTCCCAATCTTTAACCCTTATGATTAAATTGTGCTTACAATCACGATTATAAGGTTTATCCAGTAACAAAACTTTAATACCACTATTCGCAAGTGCTAATGCGTGTTCAGGATTATCTTCAATAAACAAAGATACATTATGAATGGAAGCACATTCGGGCTTTCCGTTTTGATATTGTGAGGCACACATTATTGCATCTATTGGTAAATTATTTTGCTTAACCCAGTTACTTGCCGACGCCATCCAACCTGGAGGACGACCTGTCATAATAGATATTTTTGAGGTTTGCCCAAGCTCAGTGAGCACTTCAAAGAGAAATGGAAAAGGGCTTATATTGTGTAAATCTTTCTGATTTTCTGTAAAAAATTCTATAAATTCATCAAATGAATACCCATACAAGTCTGAAACTCCATATACCTGAATATCTTCATAAATTAAATCTTCTTTATGTAATTTATTTAATATTTCAACAATCGACTTTCTCATATCTACAAGAGTATCATCAAAATCTAATCCTATATGTTCCATGTCTTTTCCCCACAAATCATTTATTATTTAACTATTTCTACTGAATTTAATACTAAGAATATAGCCAAGTATTCAACTTATGCACCCTATAGTCAAACAAGAATTAAGTGTATTGTAACGACAAATTCATTAAAAACTGTTCTCCAATAGGGCCTTTTTTTCTTTTGCCTGTATCTTTAAAACCTACTCTTAAGTAGAGTTGCTGTGCAGGAATATTCTTATGATTAACCACTAGAACAATTTCATTATAGTTAGGAAATTCTCTTCTAACAAAATCACTTAATAAGAGCATACCTTGTTTAGCGTAACCTTTTCCTTGCTTAGCATGATTAACAGACAAAGCAGTCAACAGTATGGCTTTTGGATTATTCGAGTATTCCTTTACTCGTTCAGTCGTATGTAACAAAAAGAAACCTACAGGTTCATCGTCACTTAATATAACAATCCGATATTGCCCCTCTGCTACTTCTAAAATAGCGTTTGGTAATGCCGTGAACTGTCCTTGTTCTTCAGGTAATTCAAAAGCATTTAATGCATCTAAATGATCAATCAAGAAATGATCTAATTTAACGTAATTATACTTTTTCACAAGATGTCTCCTTGGTTTTTTATCCCATTTTACCATCAGAATATAAGTTCGTCATTATCTATAATTAACTTACCTTGCCTAGCACCCTAAGTTGAACAAAAAACTAGATGAACCATCCGAAAAGTATCGATTCTATTACTCAACTGGCATGCATCGCTCATACACCCTAGGTTGACATAACACCACAATTAGGAAGTATTCGACTTCATTACTCATTAATAAAAGTTGCCCTGTAAAGGCATCCAATTCAACAGTTAAATACGACTTCATCTTGAAATTATAAATACACCACCAAAATGTGATTCAGGATTTTGAATTCACTAAGCACTCGTTAATTCTGGTAATATTTACTATTATATCACGCTGATTCTTGTTGTTATTTCAAGGTTCTTGAAATCCATAGACAGCAACAAAAATTAGCACACTGTAAAAAAGCATGCTAGAAATATTTAAAAAAATAAGGTAAATCCTCACATTCCCCTTAACATCGAATATTCCCAAAATAAGTCCAATTAACCCTGGAATAGGTAGAGCAAAGAGACCAATTTTCCCTTCTAAACCGAACGCAAAAAACTCAGTATTTGTAAATAGTAGAAAGAAAATAGGGATGAAAGATAATATCAAGAAGACAAGTGATAACCAAGACAGATATTTCTTTATCAAAAAAACACCGCCATTCTAGTATTTCAGATTTCCTTATTTTAACATATTGAAAAATGATTTGGTGTAGATGCGTCAGTGATTATTTCCTCTCGGAACGTGATTGTATACTTCATACACACCAGGTTGACATAACACATCGACTAGGAAGTGTTTTTACTAATTTTGTTGAAACTCTTTTGGTTAAATGAGTTACCACAATATGGGATTGCCCTAACCAATTTCGCTTTATTGATCTGAGGCTTCTATAAGTTTGCAAAAGCTGGGGGAGTTACTGGTTTTCAAAATTATACTCTACAAAACATTTAGCCACGTCGTCAAACGTATTTGTGTGCCTATATAGGTATGATTTCGACTGAGGCAGTTAAAGTTGGTAAGGCATGGATTAGTAAAGATGGAATCAAGAAATTAATTCAATATATGGGTCAGTAAAAGCCTGAAATTGCTTCAGGCTTTTTTAATTAGAAAATTCAGGAGTTAATGAACACCACATATTTACAGTGTTTTCTGAGGTTTGGCGCTTTCATTAATGTTTAAGAACTCGTTCAACAATCTAAGTTCCAGTAACCTCTACGACACTAAGTATAAGGACACGATTAGAATCTAAGCCATAAGAACAACCGCCTTGTTAAGGCAGCCGGTTGTTCATATATCACAATGATTCTAATGAAAAAATATACAAGGAATAGATGAACTCTTTATTTATAATATTCTTCCTGAAGCATTCCCATAAGAATTTCATCAGAGTATGTATTGTTCATATAAAGGGATTGCCGTAATACTCCTTCTTTTTTAAATCCTGCTTTTTCATATGCTTTAATACCTCGAATGTTATGAGAAAATACCTCTAATTCCAAACGATTAAGTTTAAGCTCTTCGAAAGTAAATTTTTGTGCAAGTCTAGTTGCTTCCGTACCATAACCTTTGCTTATAATAATTTTGTTATGTAACGCTATTCTAAAACCTGCTTTTTTATTGTCATTATCTACATCTAATACAGATAAATCACCTATTACTTCATTATTATTCAATAGACATATGGCAAAATCATACCGTGTAGAGTCTTCGCTAAATTGTTTATAACTTTTAATAATTTCATCCAATGTGAATGACTTTCGAGTTCCAGTCATATAAAGAAACTCTTCATCCTGACACGATTTATAGATACTTTCCATATCTTCATCTTTAATAGACCTTAAATATACAAATTTACCCTTAATCATCGTAATATCCCCTTTTTCCTTTTTACATTTATTAGAGTAAGATTTCTTCAACAGTGTTGAAATCCCTTTCACCATTTGTTCTACTAAACTGCCGCGTTAGTTGAATAAGCAACTGGATGATCCATCCGTAAAACCTCAGTAGGTTGACATAACCCTCGGATGTGGAAGTAGTCGTCTTCATTACTCCATAGAAAAGCCGCCTTGTAAAGGCAGCCGATTGCTCAGCTAAAACACCAGTTACTTGAATCAGAATTACTGTTCTAATACATTTTTACTCTTGGATAATTTCATAAAAAGAAAGCTGATCAAATAAGCTATACAAGTAATTCCGAACAAAGCAAAAATCGATGGTGTAAGGACTAAATATAAACTAAGTGGCAATGACCATACAAAAGCCAATAACATTAAGAATCTTTTGGTTATTAAAGAAGCTATGATTGCTAAACAAGCAGGAAGAAACAACATGAAAAAGGTGTTTATCTTCACATCGGTTTCATGATTATAAAAGTTCAGTTCAATCCATAAAAGAATACTAGAGATACCTGCCATTACTCCTAAGAATATTGAAGTTTTTCTAATTTTAAGCACCTCTTTTTTAAAAAATTTTTTTATGTTTCTCTGCGATCTTAAAGCTGCCCTGTAAGGCAGTTAGATGTTAAACTAAGCAACAGTTGGTACAACAAAAAGCATTAGATTTATTCTTTACCGTTGTACTTAGAAAGATGAGAAATTTGATTGAAGTCTTTTATACTCCATCTGTCTTGATGAAAGTAAATATTGCTAATACAGGCGTTTATTAATTTGGTTTTCCCCGAACCTATCTTACCGTTTGATAAAACAGCTAAAATAGCGTTGATTACTGCCCCATGTGCGATAAGCAATATTTTGTTTTCTTCATACCTTTGATTTATTTCCTGAATCCCTGTCATTATACGATTATTTAAAGTTAACCTGTCTTCTTGATTTGGATATGATTTATCTGG
>NZ_JBYNRN010000027.1:0-4472 GCF_057785155.1 Paenisporosarcina sp. | reverse complement strand
AAAGCTCCGAGCTTCAGGGATAAATATTCCGAGCCGACTGCTAAAACTGAATCCAGAGTCATCAATGAACTCAGAAAAGAATTCAAATTAGCCGTTATTCTTGAAGCAATAGCTTTTCCAAAGGCCACCTATATGTATTGGCAAAAGCGATTAAACGAACCTAATCCAGATGAAGAGATTGAAAACATGATCAAGGAGATTGTAGACAAGAATGATGAAAATTACGGTTATCGTCGAATTGATATAGATTTACGCAAGAGAGGCTATTGCGTAAATCACAAAAAGATCCTTCGTATTACTAATAAGCTCGACATGACATGCAAATCCTTCACACGAAAGTCTAGGAAATATAGTACGTACAAAGGAACAGTTGGCACGACTTCAAAAAACCTTGTCAATCGTAGATTTTATACAAGCATCCCATATCAAAAACTAACAACTGATACAACCGAATTTAAATATTACGAGACGAATGCGAGTGGGAAGTTAATCATTAAGAAGGCTTATTTAGATCCGTTCTTAGATATGTTTAATAGTGAGATTTTATCCTACCGGCTCTCAGAACGCCCAAACGCAAAAGCCATCATGGATGCCTTGGATGAAGCAATAGAAATAGCAAAAGACTGCACCTATCGAACGACGATACACTCTGACCAGGGTTGGGCGTATCAAATGAAGGCATATGTTAAGAAGCTAAAAGATAATGGGATATTCCAAAGTATGTCGCGAAAAGGAAACTGTCTGGATAATTCGCTTATGGAAAACTTCTTCGGCATAATGAAACAGGAAATGTATTACGGGAAAGTTTATCGCTCTTTTGAAGAGCTGAAGAAAGCAGTGAATAAGTATATTTATTACTATAATAATGAACGGATAAAAGCAAAATTGACTGGTATGAGCCCGGTTGAATACCGTCTCCATACCAGCCAACTAGCTGCTTAAATACTTCGGTCTAACTTTTGGGGTTCAGTACACTTTAAGAGGTCTTTTTTATTTGGATTGGCAGCATCCCATTCAAGTGAGAGCGGACCTTCTTTATTAACTTCACGGGTATGACATGAAAATTTTTCTCCCATCAATTTCAATCCTCACTCCAATAATTGATAATCCTTTGTTAGAAATATCCTGTTTGCTAAGCCCAGTGGAGTCATACGTAACAAAGCCTTCTAAAATCACAATTTCATCTGTAATGGTTTTCTTCATTTTGTTTTCAACCATACTTTCTTTTACCCAATCGCTAAATTCTATTTTGATCGATTCATTAGTAATTTCCTTGTGCCTATCTTTTTCTAAAATGATATAAAAACTGTCCTTTGCAATGATAGGATTCGATTCATCTACGTATTCTGTATTTACTTGATAAGTACTGATTCCTATTCCATTAACAAAATAGCAGATTTCCTCTTACTCTAAGTAAATATTATTTCAAGGTAAGTCATTGACTTCATGTGCTACACGTATTCCCGACTCAATTGCACCTTGTATCCAACCGTGTGGCAGAGAAGTGTGTTCCCCTGCAAAGTGTACCCTTCCTTCCGGAGCAGAGAGAGAAGGAAAAAGTTCTGTTTCTTGTTCTGGTTTAAACAGCGTGAAAGCCCCACCTGAATATGGATTTTGAGCCCAACTGTAAGAAGCTCCTGTAATAAATTCATCATATACTTGTTGACCATGGATGGTAGCCAAATTCTCTAATGCTTGTTGAATCCGATTTTCTTCACTTAAACTGTCCCATGGTATGGCATCATCCTCCCAAGTATAACTAACTACAATTACTCCAGACTGGTTCTTTCCAATTCCATGGCTGGGATAATAACTAAATCGAATGGGCAAATCAGACGCCGTTTGACCACCTTGTATCCCTTCCGCCTCCCAAAATCTACTTTTAAACTGAAGGCCAATCTTTGTGGAAGTCACATAATGAAGTTCTCGAATCGCTTTCCACTTGTTATGGGAAAAAGAATCATGGGGTTCTACTTCAACGAATTGCAGAATTGAGAAAGGAATGGTCAAGATGCAAATGTCACATGTCATTTCAGTTGGTTTTAACGACTCTGTATTCTTAGAATGAAGTGTAACTTGATTATTATATTGAACAATTTTGGTCATCTGTTGCCCATACAAAATGTTTTCTTCTAATTGTGGGAGAAATGCTTTTGGGAGTTGGTCATTTCCTCCAGTAATCTCATAGAAATTGATATCAGGGTTGAAAAGAATCATAAATTCACGTAATAAATCAAGAAAAGCGAGTTCAGCTAAGCCCTCGATAGCAAGGAGTACCTTAATCATTTCAATGGCACCAGGAGATAAAGTCACCCCATTAGGGTTGTATCTTAAAAACCCATCCATCGAGTATTTATCATATTCCTTTATTACCCAACTCCAATTTTCCAACGGATTTAGATTGATAAAGTCTATAACTGGTTGGAGTACTGGTTGAATCAACTCCATAGCTGTTTTGCCCTTTTCGTGAGGGGCAACTGGGTAGCCAAGGATATCAGGGTTCTGTTTATACAGATATTGGCGTGTTTTGATCCCATTCACGTAGATCAGGTCGTTTAGCGTACTGTTAATAAACGAATTTACTGGTAAGCGGAATTTTTTTATGTATTCCAAAGTCAAATAATGAAGATTTGGAATACGCATTGCTCCGGCTTCCATGTACTGCCAATTGATAAAAGGGGTTCGTTTCGTATAAACACGTCCTCCTACTCTTTTTGAAGCTTCAAGGATGGTTACGTTGTGTCCGGCTTCCTTTAACAAAGAGGCAGCGACCAATCCAGACATACCTGCGCCGACAATGAGTATCTTTTTAGGAGTTTGCGTTTTTTTTAGTCCATGTTGAATCGTCGAAATCATTTGATCGGGTGATACAGGAGGAAACATGTTAGTCATATCCTTTCTCCTTTGCATACCTCATCACATTTGAGAAGTAAAACATCTCTGATTTGAGGTTTACTATCAATCTATTCTTCTAGACATATTTCTGTGTAAAATTTCAATAATTTGGAAGTACTCTAGAGCACCTTTGTGAGTGGAGTCGGGACTCCGTTCATCTTATTCTGTCTTTCATTTCTGAAGGGGATTTTAAACCATTCCAAATAAAAAAATCCACCCTTGAGTTCTGATTGACTCGGGTTGATTTTCGTGAAAAACCATCTTCATGAGAAGGACATTTTTTTCAAAACCTATTGATATTTATTCATCGGACGGGAAAAGCTAACCCACCGATAGCCCGTCAACTCAACGATGTATGTTGGGTGAATAAAAGATGGATGGGTGAAAAAGAGAAGAAGTGAGACCCCGTAAGGGTTGGTTCGGTGGGGCGAACTTCCGACTCGGGGTGTTATGTCAACCTGGGGTGTATAAGGGATACAATCATTTACCAGTAAGTGTATTTTCTTTTCCAATAATTATATTGTTATTTATTATTGAAGTATTACAATTAGTTACAAGAAGAGGGAGTTTTGACATTGATGATTTCATCCTTAATATGCTTGGTACTTTGATAGGATTTGGAAGTTACCTTACCAAGTAGGAGCTTTTCTTTTTGTATAAAAAGATTAATAAGGGAGTAGTTATTGTGAAAAGAAAAATAGGTATCTATATTTTATTAACTAGTATTGGATTTTTCCTTCTTTACTCAATGGCAAGTATTCCTATCAGAACTGAATTAAATAATGACATAGTAACACTTTTATGTATTTTGTTTGGGGTTCTCATTGAATGGCGTAAATTGTTAAGTATTATAAAAAACGGAGTTAAATTAAACTGGTTAATTGTGCCTTCTATTTTACTGTTAATTTTCGCTTTTTTCTCCCTTGGCATACTCCATACTATTATTGGAACTAACTTATATCCACCGATAATTTCCCTACTTCAAATAGAAATAACTAGAACTGTAATTTTTGTATTTACGGGAATTTTACTAGTTAGAGCTTTATCTAGATGAAAATTAAAATCAAACTGATTCTTATTGAGTAATGGAGTCATAAACTTCCTCATCCGCGTGTTATGTCAACCTACTGAGGTTTTACGGACGGAACATCCAGTTTCTTGTTGACCTAACGCACCACGTTAGGTCAATTAAGTCCAAGTTCACAATCAGAATAATTCTCAAGATTCTGATATATTGTTATGAAAATTATAATACAATCATTGGTAATAATTTGAAAATATTTAATAGAAAGTAGGAATTGAATGATTTATGAAGCCGATGTTACTGTAAGGAAAAAGTTAATACCTATGTTTAAAAATATGGATAGCACTATTATTCTTTCATATCTCCAAGGACATATGGGAACTGCTTGGGTAGATAACCTTGAGAATCCAACGGTTGCTCAGATAACTGTGGGGATTTTTGTGTTTTATGCTGGAAATCCCAATATAAAGGAAGCAGAAGAGTTGCTTAATAATTTACCTGATTTCACTCTAGTAATTGTTGAATCTGACGAATGGAAAAGCCGCATAGAAAC
>NZ_JBYNRN010000026.1:0-42048 GCF_057785155.1 Paenisporosarcina sp. | reverse complement strand
GTGTAGTAAATGTGTCCCTAGTGAGGGTGATCACTTGGTAGCAGCCTTTCCTCCATCGGCATTACCCAACTTCATTGGTACTACGCTGCTATCCGACTCCCTACAACGGCATTTGGTTTCCTTGCTTATTATCGCTTGTACACCATACTCTTCTAAAAAAAGAAAAGACCGGTAGGGTCTCCTGAGTTGCCGTATCATATCAATGTGTGACGTGCCAAGGTCTCTGACTCCAGAGAGGTTTTATCCTTCTTGCCTTTAACGATGGATAAAATGTAGCTTTCTGCTGTGCTTAAGGCATCAGCCCTCTCGATTTACTAACATTATGGAGCTCAATCCCTTCAACCAATTGGCTTTCGGCCCGCCACCTAACTGTCTACGCTTAAAGGCTACTGTTACCATTAGCCCTCCAAGACTCGCTACGAGTGAATGGCTAGTTCTATCTCGACGGGAATCCCACCCGCTATATGATACGACCTAGGCTCGGCCGCACAAGCACCCGTTACTTCAATAAAGCAATTCTATACAATTTCTACAACAATACTTTCATAAAGTTCTTCGTCAATATATACGAGGACTTTCCATATCCCTGCTGATGGAAATCTTAAGTGTGAAGGCATATTCACACTATCAGGGCTTACCTCAGCACTCTCATAAAAGGTACTTGGACCTGAAAGGACATCAACAAGTTCCTCTGTTCCTTTTTTTATGGCTTTTACTTCTACTGGTTTATCGTAGATATTTTCCTTTCCAAAATAAAACCAAAAATATTTCTGTTTGTCTTTTGCTATAATTGGTAACGGACCAGTAAAACCTATGCCGTCTTTATTTCCCACAACGGTATATGAACCATCTTCGCCACTTTCATATTCAACTGAATGTTGAAATGTTGAAGACAATTCCCAGTCATTCTCTGGGATTTCATAACTAACATCATTTTTGTTTTCATTTACTCTTTCTTCTTGTTTTGGTTCTTCGGTTTCATTACTTGTATTTTCAGTGCATGCAGACAACAATCCTATTGTCAGTATCATAAATAAAGCTAAAATAATTTTTTTCATTTAAATGACACTTCCTCTCATAAATTTTACGAGTAAACACCGAAAAACGTTTCATAAAACTTCTTCTACTAAACTGCTCCGTTAGTTCATAGGTTTTCTTTCATTTTAACATAAATATCCAATTAGACTTTTTAAACTTTAGATCTTATTTTCAACGAAATTAACATACGAATTCGCACACTAACACTAACTGCTGTCAACCTGTTAAAAAGTGTTGATAATTTACCCTCAATTCGGTTTAAACCACTCATATATCATTAAAAATGTAAAATCAATTTCCGATGCGAATTGGCGTGATAATTTAGTTTTTGTATACGAAAACGGAACCCTTAAAAAAACATCTTTTTATAAAGCTTAATCTGTTTAGGGGCTCATGTGACATCCCCTTCTTTCCGACGAAGCTAGACAACGATATAAGAGGTAGTGTTTTTGGCCACTGCCATTCCAATCAGCATTAGCAAATAAGACAAACATAGCTTACTTTGGAAAAGAAAAAGTGCGCACTGTCTTATCCCATTACTAATATCCGTAATCTTAACTTTCATATCAACAAAAAAACCAACCAGCTAGAGAAAAATCTCTTTCTGATTGGTTGCATACGATCGATTATTTATTTTGATACCACGCAGTAGCTTTTTCCACTTCACTAAACGTTAGTTGATGGCCATTGGTTTCCCATTCCAATGTCACTTCTGCACCGGCTTGTTCTAACAAGGCTTTCAAGTCTTCAGATTCTTGCGCCGGACAAATCGGGTCATTAGAACCCGCTCCAATGAACACCTGTTTCCCAGCTAAATCCGGCAGCTCAATTCCTCTTCTCGGAACCATTGGATGATGTAACATGGCGCCTTTTAATGAATCTTCGTAATGAAATAATAAGCTTGCAGCTATATTAGCCCCATTCGAATAGCCCACAGCGTAGATATTATAGCGGTCAAAACCATATTCGGTTGCTGCTTGATCTAGAAAGTCATTTAATTCTTTTGTACGGAAAACTAAGTCCTCTTCATCAAATATGCCTTCCGCTAAACGCTTGAAAAAGCGAGGCATCCCGTTTTCTAATACATTTCCTCTTACACTAAGTACATTCGCTTCCGGATCTACTTTTGATGCTAATGAAAGCAAGTCATGCTCTGTCCCACCTGTTCCGTGTAGCAAAAGCAATGTAGGTCTAGTAGGGTCATTCCCTTGTTGAAAAAGATGTCTCATTGTCATTTTCTTCTCACCCTTCATAATCTAAATTTCGAACTTCGATTGGAATTAAGACATTCATTAATGCATCTCGATGTTGTTCATACTGAGCTGGTAATTTCAACTCGGTTCCCATTGTTTCACCGGATTCATCATGTGCAAACCCTGGAGGATCCGTTGCAATTTCGAATAAAATCTCGCCACGTTCTTTAAAGTAAATCGCATTAAAGTAATTGCGGTCTTGGACAGGTGTCACTCCGTATCCAGCATTTCCAACATGTTCACGCCACTCTAACTGATCGGCGTCATCTTCAGCACGCCATGCAATATGGTGAACTGTTCCCACTCCCATTTGTCCTCGTCCACTTGGCGATGATTTCACATCAATTATATTTCCGATATCGCCATACGATTTGAATCGCAGCAAGCCATTTTCTTCCGCGATTTTTTCAAGACCCATCACGTCTACTAATAATTTAGCTGTTTGGTCTGGTTGAGCTGAAAACAAAGTTGCTCCGCCAAATCCTTTAATGGCTACATCAGATGTCACTTCTCCAAAAGCCCATGAACTTTGGTCTCCATCTGCTCGCTCAACTAATTCAAGTTGTAAGCCGTGCGTATCTTTAAACGTCAAATATCTTTCGCCAAAACGCTCTGATTTCGAAAACTCGATATTAAATTTAGCTAACCGGTTTTCCCAAAACGCAAAAGCACCTGTAGGCACAACATATGAAGTCACTCCTACTTGCCCATCTCCGATTACACCAGGATAAGCGTCTGCCCATGGGAAAAACGTGATAATCGTTCCTGGTTTTCCTCCGTCATTACCAAAGTACAAATGATACGTACCTGGATCGTCGAAGTTCACTGTTTTTTTAACCATTCGTAAACCCAATATTCCTGCGTAAAAATCTACATTTTGTTGTGGGTGTCCTACAATCGCTGTTATATGGTGAATCCCTGCTGTTCGTTTCATTTTGTTGTCACTCCTTTTTGTGTTGGCACTTTTTTCCCTACTCTTTTTAATAAATCGATCAATACATCGTGTTCTTGTTCTGTGAGTTCAGAAAAAATATCTTCAATGACGAGTTGATGCTGCGGAAAAATTGAATCCATTACTTGTTTTCCCTCGTCAGTTAATTCTATATAAACAACACGACGATCCTCTTTGCAATCACTTCGTGTCAGCCAGCCCTTATCTTCTATTTTATCGATGACGTACGTAATCGAACCCGTTTTAATCAAGACAGCTTCAGCTATTTGGCGAATGGTTTGTCTCCCTTTATGATAGAGGGTTTCCATAATGACAAAATCAGATGTGCGCATGTCATAGGAGGTAATGTCTGTTGTAATCAATTCTTGAACTGATTTTGATGCTTTCATTAAAACAATAAATGATTTCAATGACTTGCTTTCCATTTCGCAACACCTCTTTCTATGGTTAATTTTAATTATGTTTAATTAAGATATCTTGAATTAAAGATAATATTACACTGTTTTATTTTTAATGTCAATTAAACGGTTTGATTCAGACATATTAGAGTTGAGACCATTTCCTCTTTGATTACATAGGTTATGAATAAAACTAAATGGGGTTTTGGTTTGAAGAAACAACATTATGTAATTAGCATTCTTGGTAGTGCTGGCGGAGTTGCTAACGGCATTCTCTCTATTTTAAATAAATCTGCAATGAATCAGAACGATCCACTTCATCACATTATGAGTAAATGTAAAATTCATTTGATTGATTATGAACAAAAAGATGCTTTTACCTATTCACAATTATTCCCGCAGTTGAAAGATCAATTCATCTTGCATAAATATGATTTGAAAGACACGAAGCAATTTACCGAGCACCTAAAAAAGAGTCAAACTGATGTCGTTATTGACCTGTCATGGGCGGACACGGTTGAAATGATGACATGTTGTAATGAGGTAGGAATCAGTTATGTGAACACAGCATTGGAAAACACGATGATTGATGAAAATGAAGAGTTGTATGAGGGATTTGGTTTGATTGAGCGATTTAGACACCTTGAAAAGTACAAGGATAACTTTTCAAATCTAACCGCTATTATCGGATCTGGAATGAACCCTGGAGTCGTCCAGTGGATGGTACACGAATTACTCAAGACTGATTCACCTGAAAACAAACCTATTGGTTGCTATATAGTGGAGCATGATAATTCATTCTATAAAAATCCAAAAATCGCTAAAAAAGATACGATTTATACGACTTGGTCACCAGAGTGTTTTCTTGACGAAGCTATCTTGAGTTTTCCGATG
Source organism: Paenisporosarcina sp. (assembly GCF_057785155.1). Lineage (NCBI taxonomy): Bacteria > Bacillati > Bacillota > Bacilli > Caryophanales > Caryophanaceae > Paenisporosarcina > Paenisporosarcina sp. The sequence continues at coordinate 37,513 of NZ_JBYNRN010000026.1, read as the reverse complement.
TTTATGCAACACCACAATCCCCTCTTTTTCTATGAGAAAGTGTATGATCTTGAATTTAAAGTCAAGCTAGGAGATATAGAGTTTGATGGCTGTTTAATGCCCCACGAGGAAGTTTATACCCTTTGTAAGCAATACGACATGGAAGGCGGATTTCTTTATAAGGTCAATGAGCACACGACTAATCTAATCCGAGAAAATATAAAGGATGTAGACAAATTATGGAACCATGAGATGAAGGTTCTCGATCCTAATGAAGCTCCTTTACGTGGGGAGGATTTAGTTGGTGTACTCCTCGTTTATCCTGACAAGGAACGCTATATGTATAACGTCTTAAGCAACCAATCCGTCTATTCCGAGTACAAGATAAATGCAACGTACTTTCAAGTCGCTTGCGGTGTTTATGCTTCCCTATCAGTTCTGTTCTTAGATAACTTAGAAAAAGGTGCTTATTATGTTGATGAGCTATTAATTAAAACCAAAAACAACTTTGGCAAATATTTAACAACGTATATGACGGAATTTGTTACGGGAGAAAACGAACAGTCAGAAGGTTTATTACACCAACGCATGAAAAATCTTCGTAAATAAAAAAGGAGCTCAATACAAATTGAGCTTCTGGCTGTTGTAAAACTGAAAATGAAGGCGGTTGACTATAAAAACCAGCTTCAACACAAAGAAAGTCTATCGGTTTATATTACTAAAAATGCCCCATTCATTGAGCAAACGTTATTCAAAAACACCACTTCGAAGTATTTTAAAATTTACTGTAATATTAACTTTTGCCGTTGGATACTTGTCATGCCAACTTTCATGTGTAAGTTTTGAGTTGCGGACTTGACTTCGATATTGTTCACCGAGTCCAAATACATCTGAATTTATTTCCTGACAATAGTCTAGTATGGATTTTAGTTCCTCAGTCAGGCTTTGATTGATAGCTTTTTCGAGTTTTTCGACTTCTTTAGGATTATCAAAATCCACTTCTGCTTCTACTTCGAGTATTCTCGCATCTAAATCAATGTGTAAATCAAATTCCGGAACTGTTTGGTCAGTTAATTTCAATTTCTTTTTTGACGTGATTGTATCAAGAACAACAGGAACAGTTTCCGAGGAATTAGATCGATCAGAAGAGAATATGTCCCCTGGAATAGAAGTTTCAAATTTACCAGATTTAAACTTCCCTCTATTTAATAACAAATAAAAACTGTCTTTTGCAGGGAGTTGCCCAACTAATTTATCTTTATTAAATAATGCCACGTTTGAAACCTCGATTACTTCACCTTTTCTCACGATGATTGGCATAATAATATCCCTGCCAACAGAATAATAGTCTTGGACAACTTCATGTAAAGTCGAAGATGTGACTTGCTCAGCCTCCACATTTTGTTCGATTAGCTTATATATTTCTTGTCCAACATCATTCATGTTTTGATATGGATATTCCAGCAAGTCCTTTGAATTTCCGGGAGTCATGGCCAAAAGTATTCCACTACTGGTTGATGAATTCTTAGATAATGTATCTAGAAAATGTCCAATACCTTCAGTTGCGAGGGTTTCACCAAACAAAACAATTCTCATCTGTCCCGGCATTAATTTTTTCGACGTTTTACGATTTATTTCTGTCAGTGCTCCTAGACTTGAGTCATTTACGGCCGTTGAAGTCGTTACCATACTTTGAAATTCTGGGTCCACTTGCCGAATGACAGCGGTAGTCGACACTTTCCCGTCCTCATCCAGATCATAGCCAACCAAAGTGATCAATCCAATTTTCTCTAAAAGTTTCTGTTCAGCACACCCGCCTATAAGTAAAGTGAAGGATAGAATTAAAATGCCATGTTTAGTCATACGCATTATGTTACCCCCCGTTGAGACGTGAGTTTTTTCTTAACCAGTGCAAGTACATAAAGGACTAACGGATAGATAAATACGACATAGAATGCTACTTGCGCAAAAATATTATTTACGGCGTTTATTTGAATGCGGGACTTAATAGAAATTGTTAGAAGTAGAACAATGATTGAAAATACCCATATAAATTTTTTTGCATTGATATTGATTATACCCTTCAATCCCCTGTGTGCTGCCCATACATATAGGCATAGGTTAGGCAAAATAATCAGCATCCAAAAACAGACTGCTAAAAATTCAAAACGCTCTAAAAATGGAAATTGAACAATACTAAACAGTGATAATGTTGCCCAAATGGTTTTACTTAACTGTTCACCACTAAAGTAGGTCAATGAGACTAATATAATGGCTAGATACATCAACGTAGTGAGGAGTAAACCGTAATGAACAGGCTTTGCTATTTTTTTCTTTTCCTTCACAAAAGGAAAAATAATATACAAAATTTCAAATCCTATAATCGTAAAAGTCATCGCTTTTGCACCTTTCAATATATCAATGAATTCACTTTCAAGTATTGGAAACAGACTTTGTGGATCTGAATATTGAAGTGGAAATACCAGAAAAAAAATGAGCCAAAATGCCAATACAAAACTAAAGAAAGCAACACCAACAATTACACGTAAACCTCCTAAGAATGTATAAATTACGAGTAATAATAGTGTTGCGGAAATAAACCACGTACTTAGTAACGGAAATATCCACGTTTGAACCACTTCTATATAGTTTCTCAAGACTGAGTAAAATGCTACCGAGCAGTAAAAGACGTAAATGACGTTTATAAAATTCCCAATCCAAGTACCAAAAACTTCGCGATTAATTCCATACAGATCGTGTGAATCATACATCTCCAACGTCTTTATCATGACGATGGCAATGACATGTGTAGCAAGTCCAATGACAAGTACGGAAATCCATGCATCATGTTTAGCTTCTTGGTAAATGATTCGCTGAAATCCGTGAATACCAACACCAATTTGTGTTGTGTGAACAACGAAAAAGACTAGGAAAGCATTTATCATATGTTGGGGTTTTACGTGAATCATATTTTTCATCAAAACACCTTCAGTTCAACTTTTTTCTGGATTGATCGGTTCTGATTCAAATTTCTTTCTTTTTTTAGCTCTTGAACTTGTAGGTCTTAAATTAGTTAATGTCAGAGGCAATCTGACAATACTGTCCCGCCAATCAACCAATCGAGGTGGATAAAATGGTGCAGTATAAGGCGTACCTAAACTTGATTGTTTAATTAAGTGAATGAGTAAAAAACAGAATCCAAGCATGATGCCATAAAATCCCCAAAAGCCTGCAAGAATGATAATAGGAAATCGAATGGCACGAATAACATTCCCCATCATATAACTTGGTGTTGTAAAGGATGCAAGTGCACTTAAAGCAACAATAATAATTAATATATTACTCGTAATACCTGCCTGAACAGCAGCAGTCCCAATGACAATACCGCCTACGATACCAATAGTCTGACCTACTTTGGTTGGTAATCGAGCTCCAGCTTCTCTAAGTAACTCAATGATGAGTTCTAGTAGTAATGCCTCAATTATCGGTGGAAAAGGAACTAACGCCCTTGATTCACTTAAAGGAACTAGTAGGGATTGAGGAATCACCTCATAATGAAAGGTCAATGCAGCTACATATAAAGGTGTTAAATATACTGATAAAAAAACGGCGCCAAACCTCAATAATCTAAGAAAAGAGGCAATTGGCCACCTAAGATTTTGGTCCTCTCTACTTTGGAAAAACTCGATAAATGAATGCGGGCAAACAATGGCCATCGAGCTTCCATCTACAAGAATCCCCAACTTTCCATTTATTAGCCCATCACAAAACCGGTCAGGTCTTTCAGTTAAAAGCATCTGTGGAAAAGGAGATAACGAATTATCGTCTATCATTTCCGCCAGAAAGGAACTATCCAGTAATGCGTCAATCTTTAAATCGGTTATTCTTTGCCGAAGTGTTTGAACCATTTCCTCCGAGGCAATGCTTTTGAGATATAGAATGGAAACAGTTGTATTGGAAATTTTGCCAACAGAGAGTTTTTCAATATACAGATCCGGTGTTCGAATATATCGCCTAACCAGAGATTCATTTGTAGATAGGCTTTCATTGAATCCGACTTGAGAACCGATTACTTGAGATTCATTTTCTGGTGCAGATAATGATCGAGAGTCTCTTGTATTAATTTTTGCCAATAAAACAGTTGGATGCCCATTTTTATGAATGAGAGCTGTTCCACTAAACAGTTCGAGTATGGCTAAATCCAACTTCTCTGTCATATTCACTTCAGGTATTTGTAATTGGAATTTCAGCTCGGATGGAGATGAACTTGGGTTATTAAGCACAACCGGAAGAATGTGTTTATTAAGAACTCGGCTATCTACCAAATTTTCTATGTAGAAAAGAGTAAAGTCCTCAGTAATAAATTTAGTTTTTAAATCAGATGGGTTATTCGACTCCTTTTTGATAACAGAAATAAACCCATCTTTATCAGCCGAGATTATTTTTTTATCATGTGAATTAATATTTATAGACTTTGGTTTTAGACTTTCAGAGTCAGAACGAGCTTCTTGCTTTGATACTTTTTTCTTGAACATATTTTTAAAGTTTTTATTAAACATGGGACACCTCCCCATTTTTTCTTTGTTCCTAGAATAGGTCTTAGAGTTTTTTTCTATACGCATTCTTCTCATAATCTTTGGTGACCCAATTCAACAGGTTTTCCTGATTGCTTTTCTAACATGGCGATCAAGGAAACAATCGTTGTTCATTAACCAGTCTTATGGATTTAACTTAATTTAATGGAAAAAGGAGGTATTTTTAGTAGCGGTATCGAATTAATATTAAACACGGACTAATCGAATTTTGGAAGCTTATACGATCGCGGTGGGTTATACAGAGTGGCTCTGCATATATATGAAAGGAAATATACCATCTTTGTTTGTACTGCTTAACGGTATATTCACGTAAATATGCAATTTATACAAATTTAAATATGAATGGAGTGTTAATAATGATTTGGTTTCTCATTTTGATCCCAATTGGTTTAGTTGTATTCGGCATTTTGTATGATATTAAAAACAAAAGTTTTAAAGAAATCAAAGCTCCTCCAAAGGGTAAGAGCTCTGATGCTGCTTTTAGAGATGCAAATACGCATAACAACGTAAATAGTAGCGGAGGTTTATAAAAATCAGGGTTTTTAAAAAAAGAAAAGACAATCTTGATTTCGGTAAGATAGGTTTGCAGGTAGATTTTCCAGATCATAAATACCGAATTTTGTAGATTTAATTAAAATCAAATGTGTATATTTTTATTTAATCACGATTCTTGTTGATTGGAATGAAGGCGGCGACTCCAGGGGAAATAGCACGAACTTTAGACCCTGGACTGAGCACCGCGAGGGAAGCGGCTAAAGAAGTGCCCCCCGGAAAGCGTCCGGCGCAATGGAAATCAACACTTCTTCATATTTTCCTATTCACTATTGATAAGAAAAAACAAAATAAAAACACAAAAATAGCACCCCATTAGGAGTGCTATTTTCTACTTCTTCGTTAATAAATATATAAAATAAGGTGCACCAATGAGAGCTACCATCACTCCAGCTGGAAGACCATTCGGTTCTACGATATTGCGACCGATTGTATCCGCAATAAGTAACAGCCAGCCTCCAATTAGTAAACTCATTGGCAGAAACAACTGATGTCTTGGACCAACAAGAGTACGTGCAATATGTGGTGCCATTAATCCAATAAACGAAATCCCACCCGTCACTGAAACAGCTGATGCAGCAAGTGCGACAGCCGCTAACGTTAGTACAATTCGTTCTTTTTGTACAGATAGACCAACTCCTATGGCTACCGGTTCACCTAGACCAAGAATGTTTAAGCGATTCGCTTTTATTAATGAAAATGGTATGAGGATAATTAACCAAGGGAGTATAGCCAAGACAAATGGCCAATCCGTTCCCCAAATATCTCCCGCAAGCCATCGAGCGATGAAATCCACTTTGATGCGATCAGCTGATGAAATCATGACAATCATTGCGCCTGACAAAGCCATCGACATTCCGACTCCCACTAATACTAGTTTCACTGGCTGCATGCCCGTTGTTCTGCTATAGGAAAATACATAAATAATAACTGCCGTGAGCAAAGCTCCAAGAAATGCGACAAAAGGAAGGGCGTAAATAAATGTACCTGCTTCTGCTGGGAAATAAAGAAAGAATATGGCAACCGCTACGCCTGCTCCAGAATTTATTCCGATAATTCCAGGATCCGCTAACTCATTTCGTGTAATTCCTTGCAGCAAAGCACCTGAAAGAGCCAAAGCCATTCCGGCTAATAAAGTAATGACAATACGTGGTAAGCGCACTGAAAAAAGGACAAATTCTTCTTTAAACTCCCCTTGACCGAGTAAGGTTGGAATAATGCGATCGTATGAAACGGATGCGTATCCGAGCCCCATACCGATTACGGCAGTTGCTATTATTAATAATGTGAAAGTGATGAATAAAAGTCTCTGCTTTCGAATAATAGAGGTTTCAATCATGTGAAACTTCGCCCTCCTTTTCGCACAATGTACAAGAAGAATGGCAAGCCCATTATGGCTACGACTGCGGCTACAGGTGTTTCATATGGTGCATTAATCGTACGAGCGACTGTATCCGCAAGAAGCATAAACGCAGCTCCTACTATTGCTGACATTGGAAGCACAAATCGGTAATCTGTTCCGACAACCGACCTTACAATATGCGGAACCATTAAGCCGAAAAACGCAAGATTTCCTACAAGTGCCACTGAAGCACCTGTTAAAATAATGACCAAGACAAACAAAATTGATTTAATCAATCGAACGCGTTGCCCTAATCCTACCGCCATTTCTTCACTTAACGAAAGAATGGTTAATTGTCGAGAGCACATGAGAGAAATTGCCACTCCAATTAACACAATCGGGGCAATCAAAAACACTTGATTCCACGTTGTCCCAATCATTCCTCCTGCTGTCCACATAGACACTTGCTGAGAAATTTTAAAATAAATACCTATGCCTTCAGCAATGGCATATAGAAAAGCAGAAATCGTGGCTCCTGCTAAAATAATTCGAAGAGATGTGAAGCCTTCTGGATGAAATGAGCTAAAACCGAAAACAAGGATTGCCCCTACAGCTGCTCCTATAAAACACGTCAGCATGACACCAAAGTAATTAACAGATGGCCAAAATGCCACCGTAATCGCTAGTGCTGCATTCGCTCCAGCAGTAAGACCTAACAAACCTGGATCGGCAAGGGGGTTACGAGTCATGCCCTGAATAATAGCACCGGAAACGGCAAGAGCCGCGCCTACAAGGGCAGCGGCTACTTCTCGCGGAAAACGAATTTCCCGCAACATAATGGCTTGGTCATTCGGTGCTTTAAATATGGCAGATAGGACATCACGAACATTCGTATCGGCCGCTCCGAAAACTAAAGCCATGCCGAACAGCACAATCATCAGAATCACGCTCACACCAAGTTTAATGGAATATGGAATGCGTTGAATCCGATAATTTAACATGAATTAGTTCCCTAAGAATGACTCTTTAAAGAAGTCTAATTGGTAATCAAGAGTCAATGGATCATTGAAATAAAATTCCATCGCATCCACTGTAAACATTTGATTGTTTTTCACTGCAGGGATGTTTTTAAACGTTTCAGTTTCTTCAAATGAGTTGTCAGCATCTTTATGTTTACTGAAAATCAAATAATCTCCTGTAAACTCAGGTAATACTTCTGCTGATAATGCATAATAACCATCAGCTAGTGCCATTTCTTTCACTTTTTCAGGCATTTTCAGACCCATTTCTTGGTACAAGATTTCTGTCCCACGGCCCCAGTTGTCGCCGAATACATATAATTGCTTATCGAAGCTTTCAATTACTGTAACCGTTGCATCTTCACCGATTTCGGCTTTAATGTCGTCCCCTATTTCTTGCGTACGTGTTTTGAATTCATCAACCCACGTTTGAGCTTCTTCTTCTTTATTCAACAATTTACCGATTTCAATATGTTGTGTTAAATAATCAACTTTACCGTAAGTAAACGTAACCGTTGGAGCAATTTCCTTTAACTTCTCTACATTTTTGATGTTAGATAGGCCGACGATTAAATCTGGATCTAATTCAATGATTTTTTCTAGATTTTCGTCCGTTACTTCTTCTACACCTTCAAGCTTTTCTTCGAAGCGTGGATTCATTTTTGACCATGAATCAACTCCTACTAGAGGAACATCAAGTGCCATGACATTACCAGCAAATGAAGATAGAACTAATACGCGTTGTGGATCTGCTGGAACTTCTACTGGTCCGTTTTCCGATTCATAAGTAATCGTTGTTGGCTCTGAATTCTTTTCTTCTTTATCTGCAGATGATCCTTCTTCTTTAGAACCTCCACATGCTGCTAAAACGAACATTGCTAGTAATGCTATGAATACGAATGAGTACTTTTTCATTTTATGTCATTCTCCTCTAACTAAATTATAGGTAATACAAATGGGTTTTCCTGTACGTGGATCTTCGCCAATTTCAGCGTCGATTTGAAACAACTCGCGTAACACGGGTTTCGTGATAATTTCTTCACTTGGTCCGGACTTAACTATTTTCCCAAACTTCATGCCGATAATGTAATCTGCAAAACGGGCTGCGTGGTTTAGATCGTGTAGGACCATCACAATTGTGCGTTTTTCTGTAGCGTTTAAGCGCTGCAGTAATTCTAATATTTCAAGTTGGTGCGCCATGTCGAGATAGGTAGTTGGTTCATCCAAGAAAATCATATCTGTTTCTTGTGCCAGAGCCATGGCAATCCAGACGCGTTGACGCTGTCCACCTGATAGTGAATCGACTGGATGGGACTTGAAGAATTTCGTACCTGTAACGTCAAGTGCCCAATCTATCATCTCTAAATCTCGTTTAGTCAATTGACCAAAGCGATTTTGATGAGGGAACCGTCCATATGAAACCAGTTCTCCAACTGTTAAGGCTCCTGCGCTTTCAGGTGTTTGTGGTAGAACCGCAATTTTTTGAGCTAATCGTTTCGTTGGTTCTTTGACAATACTTTCACCGTCGAGAACAATTGATCCACTTTGATGTGGAATTATACGTGTTAAAGCCTTTAACAAGGTAGATTTACCACAACCATTAGAGCCAATAATCACCGTTATTTGTTCATCTGGAATGGAAATCGAAAGCTCATCGACAATCGTTCGATCACCATATCGAATTTGTAAATCTTTTGCCTGTAGCCGAACCATTTGCTACCTCCTTCCCAACATAATTTATGTATTTTAACTGATAACGATTATCAATTTCATTTACAACGTAACTATAATGGGGTAAGCTAGAACTGTCAAGAGGATTGAATATAAAAAAAATTGTCAGAATTTAATGCAAGTTGAGGAAGGATTGAAGAAGGAATGAAACAATCAGAACTTTATGATGTAACGATTATTGGTGGAGGTCCAGCTGGACTATATGCCAGTTTTTATAGTGGGTTGCGTGGTTTAAAAACAAAGATTATTGAATTCCAACCTCAACTTGGCGGCAAAATTCATGTTTACCCCGAGAAAATGATTTGGGACGTTGGCGGACACCCCCCACTTCCTGGCGCATTGCTAATCGAAAAACTAGTTGAGCAAGGTTTAACATTCCAACCAACCGTCGCATTAAATACAAAAGTTGAAGCCATTCACCAAGGCGATGATCGAATTTTTGAACTCGTCACTGATTCGAATGAACATCATTTCTCTAAAACTATCATTGTGGCAATTGGTAGTGGCATTTTAACTCCACAGAAACTTCAAATTGAAGGCGCTGACCGATTTGAGGTGAGCAACTTGAATTACACAATTAAATCGTTAATGCACTTTAAAGATAAAACGGTCGTTATTTCAGGTGGCGGTAATTCAGCCATTGACTGGGCTAATGAACTCGCTCCGATTGCAAAACAAATTATTGTTGTCTATCGAAAAGGTGACTTTACTGGTCATGAAGCACAAGTATCTAAACTTTTTGAAAGCAATGCCATCTGTCTGTTTCATAACTCAATCTCAAAACTGATTGCATCAAGTGACAATTCTAGAATTGAAACGGTTGAAATCACACATGCGACTACCCGTGAAAAACAATACTTAGCTGTAGATGAAATCGTCATTAATCATGGATATGAACGGGATATTGCCTTACTTGAAAACAGCCCCCTTCAAATTCAATTAGCGGATGGATCGTTTATTGAAGGAAGCACGAACAGTGAAGCTTCTGTTCCAGGGATCTTTGCAGCGGGGGATATATTAAAACATGAAGCAAAACTGAATCTCATTGCAGGGACTTTTCAAGATGCTGCGAATGCGGTGAATAAAGCGAAGCAATATATTGAACCAGGGGCTGCCAGTGTAGCAATGGTTTCGTCTCATAACGATGTCTTTAAAGCGCGCAATAAAGAACTGGTGAAAGAGTTATTAAAAGAAAATGTACATGTTTAATGTACTTACTTTAAAAAATTGAAAATGGGGAATCCGAAAAGTCATGTACGTGACTTTTATGGGATTCCCTTTTCTTTATCTATAAAAAAAATTGCTGATTTTCATTGCTGCGGACGCTTTCCGGGAGGCACGGCTATAGCCGCTTCCCTTGCGATGCTCAGTCCAGGGTCTATAGTTCGTGCTGATCCCCTCGGAGTCGCCGCCTTCATTTCAATCAGCAAAAATCCTATAAAATCTATTATTGCATTTTGCTCATCACTTTAAGGCTTATTAATACTAATAACTCGCACTGAATAATTATGTTATCCTAAATTTTCAATATGATAACCAAAGGAGTGATTTTTTGGAACACCCATACTCATGTCATTTTGAAATAGATTATAGATACGGAGATGTTGAAATTAAATTAAATGGAGATCATCAAGATATCCATTTCAAATTTATGATCGCATTCTTTTCAATACCTTCTTTTTTCATTGTCCTTTTACGGCTATGGGATGGAAAAACGAAAAATAATGAAATAGACGGTTTCGGTTTTGCGGTAAGATATTTTTTCACTGTAGAGGAGAAAAATTTATTTATTGAACATTTAACTATTAACGAAAATGGTCAACCCATTACTAATAATTATAAATTTAACTTCGAGAAATTTGTTAAAGCAATAGATAAAGGTTTTTCTGAGTATCTTCAAGAACAACTTAGTAAAGGAATACTTCCTCTAAAAATTGAGGAACATTCTCACCACTTATCGAAACATGTAATTAACGAATATGAAGAATTCTCGACCATCATCAATGAGAAAAAAGGCAAATGAAGATTAAGGAGACAAATGTAATTGGAGTGAGAAAAATACAAAATGGATGAAATAAAACGCTTTTTAAAAGAACGGAAAAAATCTTATCTTTGGACCTCCGAGGTATTATGTTGTACCAATTTTGTCGATGATAATAGGTTACGGCATTGTGGAGTTTCACGCATATAAACTTTGGAAAAAAGATGAATTTTGAGATTAATATCATCTTTAACTCTCCTGAAAAATTTATACTCTTTGACTTTCTGTCATGTAGCTATGAAGAAAAGACAAAAAAACGAGCTTGGAAGGCTACTCCAAGCTCGTTTTTCTATACAAATCAACCATTAAGTTAATCATATACTTTTTTAAACAAACAAACTTAATAGCAAAATAAAGCCTAATCCAGCAACTGATATAATCGTTTCTAGTAATGTCCATGTAGCAAACGTTTCTTTAAGAGTTAAACCAAAGAACTCTTTGAACATCCAGAAACCCGCGTCATTTACATGGGAAGCTATTAAACTACCTGCTCCAGTTGCAAGAACTACTAATGCTAAATTTACATCCGTAGTGCCTAACAAAGGAATGACTAAGCCAGCAGTAGTTAAAGCTGCAACGGTTGCTGATCCTAAAGCGATCCTTAAGATAGCTGCGATTATCCATGCTAATAAAATCGGTGATAAAGTTGTATCACTAAATAGTTCAGCAACGTATCCTCCAACACCACCATCGATTAACACTTGTTTGAAGGCACCGCCACCACCAATAATTAATAACATCATCCCAATACTAGCAATTGCACTAGAACAAGAATTCATTACTTCTTTCATTGGAATATTTCGTGCTAATCCCATTGTGTAAATTGCCAATAGTAAAGACAGTAACATAGCGGTAGATGCGTTCCCTATGAATCGAACGATTTCAAACGTCATATTATCTGGAATGTCCATTGTTTGTTGAACCATCGTAATAACGGTTGCAATTGACATAAGAATAACAGGAAACATTGCAGTAAATACACTGATACCAAATCCTGGTGTTTCTTCAAGGTTAAATGTTTTTTGTTCTCCTAAAGAGGCAATATCACCAGTTCTGTTAAATGAATCCGGAACAAGTTTTTTAGCAATCTTCGTAAATAAAGGACCTGCTAAAATTACCGTAGGGATGGCGATAATAAAGCCATATAGCAATACCTCTCCAATATTCGCCCCATATTCACCAGAAATAACGGTCGGTCCCGGGTGAGGCGGTAAGAAACCATGTGTTACAGATAAGGCTGCAGCCATCGGAATTCCTAAATAGAGAATAGATACTTTTAATTGTTTTGAGATGGAGAAGATAATTGGAATTAATAATACTAAACCAACTTCAAAGAATAATGCTACACCGATAATGAATGAGGCAACAACAACTGCCCATTGGATGTTTTTCGGTCCAAATTTATCGATTAAGGTCATTGCAATACGTTGAGCCCCACCCGCATCTGCAATTAATTTACCAAGCATCGCACCAAGTCCAAAGATTAATGCTAAATGTCCAAGCGTTCCGCCTAGACCCGCTTCAATTGATGTAACAATACTGCCTAAAGGCATTCCTAATCCTAAAGCAACTCCAAAAGAGACAATGATTAATGAAACAAATGTATTTAGTTTAAAGCCCATAATCAGAACGAGTAAAGACACAATTCCGATGGCAACAATAAATAACGGCATGTTTATTTCCCCCAATTTTAGTTCGTATTTTTAGATAATCCTCTTTGATACTTTGCAATGCTTGCATACTCTTTTTCTAAAACTCTTGATACATTAATGAAAATTGGTAGTAATTCTCGGTATTCTTGTACATCTTCTTCGATTGGTGTGTGTTTATGTGTACTGCCAATCATGTCAGATACAACATCAAATGATTCGATTTCTCCTATTGCGTATAATCCTAAAATACAAGCCCCTAAACATGAGCTTTCATAGCTTTCAGGGACAATCACTTCTAGGTCAAATATGTCGGCCATCATTTGACGCCATACATCTGATCTTGCGAAACCACCAGTTGCTTGAATTCGAACAACCGGTTCATCCATTACTTCCAGCAACGCTAAGAACACGGTGTATAAATTGTAAATAACACCTTCAAGAGCTGCTCGAATCATATGTTCTTTTTTATGGGACATTGTTAAACCAAAGAACGAACCGCGTACATCCGGATTCCATAATGGTGCTCTTTCTCCCGCTAAGTAGGGATGAAATAGAAGACCATCTGCTCCAGGTCTTACGCGTTCAGCAATCTTGATTAACACTTCATACGGATCAATCCCTAATCGTTTTGCGGTTTCTACTTCTGAAGACGCAAACTCATCACGAATCCATCGAAGGACCATTCCTCCATTATTAACTGGCCCACCAATAACCCAATGCTTTTCGGTTAAGGCATAGCAGAAAATTCGTCCCTTTTCATCCGTTTGGGGGCGATCAATGACTGTGCGAATAGCTCCACTCGTACCAATCGTTACAGCCACTTCGCCTTTTCCAATGGCATTTACACCAATATTAGAAAGTACGCCGTCACTAGCACCAATCACAAAAGTTGTTTCTGAACTGATGCCAAGCTGCTTGGCAAATTCTGCGTGACAGTTTGTGAAAGTTTCTGTTGTAGGTACTAACTTTGATAATTGATCTCTTGTAACTCCTGCAATCGTTAAAGCTTCTTTGTCCCAATCTAATTCTTTCAGATTCATCATCCCCATAGCTGAAGCCAAGGAATGATCAACAACGTATTGGTCAAATAACTTTTTAAAGACATATTCTTTAATGCCTATATATTTTTTCGCTTTACTGGCGATCTCCGGTTTTTCATTCACAATCCAAGCCAATTTACTTAAAGGGGACATCGGATGAATCGGTGTTCCTGTCCGTTTGTATACTTCGTGTCCATTCATTTCTTCTTTAATTTTCCGCGTCCAAGCTTCACTTCGATTATCCGCCCAGGTAATACATTGTGTAAGTGGCTGATCATGCTCGTCCATCGCAATTACACTATGCATGGCACTACTAAAGGAAATGAACTGTAAATCTTCAGAAGATATGTTGGATTTCGCTATAACTTTTGAAATCACATGTAGAACAGCTTGGAAAATCTCATCTGGATCTTGCTCAGCTGTCGAGATATCCGGTGTGTGCAATGGATACCCCTTGTTTTCTTGTTGAATGATTTCACCTTGTTGTGTAAATAAAACAGCTTTCGTGCTAGTTGTACCAATATCTACACCTAACATATAGTTCGTCATTGATTTTGCTCTCCTTTTTTCGTGAGCATTTGTTGAGACATCCAAAGATCATCTACGGTACCTTGTACGTCATCAAAATTCTGATGCATAGCTTGAATCATGATATCTCGATCTTTCTTTTGTATCGCTTCAATGTACAGGTCATGATTTTTTAAGATGCGAGAAAAATCATCTATCTTTTCCTCTAATCTCATCCGCATGGACAACAGAATTAAACTCTCCATAACAGGTTTTGCATTATTCCAAATCAAGTAAATGTAAGAATGATTAATCGAGCGAATAACCGTCTCATGGAATAAAACATCTTGGTATGAAAACTCATCCGCATCTTTATATTTAATCGCTACCTCCATCATTTCGCGGATTTTACTAAGTTCTCGCACTAACTCTGTTGTATCTATCTTTAATATACGTTCATATACAAACGTCTCGATTAATAGGCGCACATCATATAATTCTTTAATATCTTGTTCATTTAATCCGATAACGACAGCACCCATTCGCTCTAAACGAATCATATTTTCGGATGCTAATGTTTTTAAGGCTTCCCTAATGGGTGATCGACTCACTTCAAATTCTTGAGCTAATTTATTTTCTGATAAAACGGTACCCGCTGGTATCAAGCCTGAAATAATTCGAATACGTAGTTCAGATGCTAAGCGCACTCCCGTGGAAGCGTTTGCAATCCACTTTAAAGGAAATAAGAATTCTTCACGTTTTTCCATACTCTCAGTCCTTTATTTGTATTAGGTATACTTGTATACAAGTATGATAGTAGAGAAACTCAAAAATGTAAACGCTTTTATCTTTGGTGGTTTTATTTTAATTGGATATTTATGTTAAAATGTGAATAAGCTAGCGAAGGAATGTTCTTAAACTTACGGAGCAAGTTAGTAAATAAAGTAATTTAAAAGCAAAAGGATGGAACTAATGATTTTTACAATTGATAAAAACCCAGAAAATGAAACTTTCGGTGCGATAATGGATTTAGCATTCGAAGTTTGCACTGAATTTCATCTCGTTCTAAGAAGAGATATGGGGAATATTCGAGCATTAGATCCTATCTTAGATCAGCTTAAAGGTTCGTTCAAAGAGATGAGGCTAGAATCGAAGTGGGCAAGTACAATCTTGGACGACGATAATAAAGCAGAAGTTTATTTTTACCATGCGGATGAAAATGCCAAGAAAGTTATAAGAGAATTGTCAAATTCACTATACGAATGGAGTTTGTCAGAACCAAATGTATTACCTGAAGATTTATCATTTTTTAAGGGTGATAATGAATGGTTAGTTAATTGTGCACATGAAAGAGAGAGTTATATAAATACGGACGGTGAAGATGAAATTGAGAGGTTAAAGAATATTTAAGGATTACAGATTAGTGAATATTCTCGTTAATTATGTAAAAAAACTTTTCTTTCTTCGACTATTCTATGCTTCAAAGCTCTGTTATTTAATCATTAAGAGATAGGTAGTTGAATAAGGACTTACAACTAAATATGTAAGGAGTGTGTAAGAATGTGGCGTTTTTTAATAGGTATTACAATATTTATTCTCCTCATTTCAGGCTGTCAATCAAATAACATTGATGAAGATGTAAATGTACAGAATGACAAAAAAGGTATTGTAGAAGTGGTAAGCAAGCATGGTCACATTCAAAATCTCGATGCTTTAAATACATTTGTAGAAAATGTTAAAAATCAAATTAAATCTGAAATCAATTATGTTCGTTATGGAATTGAGGGTCAACGTGGAGTAATGACACTAACATTTAACGGTGAAAATATTAATGTTTTTCATGAAGTGGGGGAAATTTTATAGAAGAATATGAGTGTAAAGATGTAATAGCAGAAACAAACGAAGATGTTAAAAAATATATACTTATTCAATGTTCAGGTGATTTTGAAGGGGATTTTGAGTTATTAGAAGTTTCGACTAAGCAGTTCTATTAACGAAGAAATTAGTTCAGAATCAGGAACTTTTCAAAAAAAGTGAGTTGAGAGTGACTCTCCGAAAAATCTTATTGTTAAAAATGATAATTCACAACAAAGTAAACCCTCTTATTTTGATAAAACTTAATTCAAAACAAGGGGGTTTTATATTTTAATTATTGAGCATTCTCGCTAAATTTTCATATCTACTAAAGTAAAATAATGATCCCTTTTTTTATTTAGCAACGCCTTCAAATTCTTCAATAACTTTGTTAAATTTAGTTTGAGTTTCTGAGACTGTTATTTGTAAATCCTCTGTAATTTTACTAACCTTTTCTACTTCCATTGTAATATTCTCTACATTTGTATTCACATTTTTGATGGCATCATCAACATTACCAGCCAATTTTCGGACTTCATCAGCTACAACTTTAAAACCTCGTCCTTCTTTTCCAACTCGCGCTGCTTCGATCGCCGCATTTAATGCCAACACATTTGTTTGTGTAGAGATATTGCGTATGGTTTTAGTTATTTCAATTATTAAATCAGTTTGTTTTTTTAGTGATTCAACTGCTTGAATTTTTTCTTTAGAATTTTTAACAACTAGACTTACCAATTCTACTGGCATATCCTTTAATTCAGAGATTATTTTTGCCGTGTTATTTTCTCGCTCTGTAATATTGGTTGCTATTTTAAGAACAGCATCAACTATTCCATCTTCATTTAAAATTGGAATGTAAGTGGCTTCTAACCAAAGTAACTTGCCTGTTTTATCGATTCTTTGAATCTTTTCTTGAAACTTATTCCCTTTTTCAAGATTCCCCCACAATTCTTCATATTTTCTACTGTTACTGAATTCAGGAGTACAAAATTGTTTATGCTGCATATTCTTCATTTCATCAACTGTATATCCCATATTCTCTGCGAAGTTTTCATTTACCCAGATAACTTCTCTATTTATATTAAATTCTATCATGGCTAAATTTGATTCTAGTGCTGCTAAAACAGATGTTTGATCTAAAATTTGAGTGCTTCTATTAATACTTGAAATAATACTCATATCCTAAACTCCCTTTATTAAAAATGTTATTAACAATATTGCAACAGTAACATTGACCTATATTATAATTATTCAGAAAAATATATTAGTACATTAAGGCTAATCATAAATCATAGGCGTTATCTTTTGAGTATATAAAATATTTGGTATAAATAAACAGAGAAAGGAAGATCATTCCTTTTAAAATTAAGTAAACATAACCAAATCAAATCTTCCCTAGAAACCCGTTTACAACAGATATTATGCAATAGTCTGGGATGATAATCCAATTACAGTATGTTTTAATTCCGAACAATTTAATAAATTATTTAGCCAAAAAAAAGACGCTCAGAAAAATCTGAGCGTTTTTATTAAACATTTATATTACCAATTAACTGTTAAAACATATTCGAATTAGATTCTCCATCCACATTTACGTTGAAGGATTAATTTTAGCACCTATAATTCAATTTTTAATTTTTGTGATTCGCTCAATTTATTTTCATCCTCATCATATACATCACTAGTTGTAATCTCAATCCATTTAAGGTCTTTGGAAGATTCTATAATAAAGCCTATGTTGCCCTTTTTAGTTGTATTACCGTCTATCTCACCGTTTAAATCTTCAAGATAAATATCTTTTTCCCAATCAATCTTCTCACCTGTGCTTGTTTCGATCATTGCTATTGGAGCAAATTTCACTTTTTCTTCGGACATATTTTCAGTTTCTATAAACACCTTAACAAAATTAAATTTTTCTTCATGTGTCAAAACATGAAAGTAATCAACAAGGCTGTAATCTGGTCGTAAGTGAATAACCTTCAGATCTTTCACACGAAGTTCGATCGGGCCAACAGGGTAAGTCTCATTCACAAGATTAATCGCCTTTAAAGTAGCTTCCCCTTTTTCATCTGAAACTTCTTGGCCAACTTCCAGTAGTGAACGATCATCTGTCACTTGTGGATTTGATGAGTAATCATTTAAATAATCGTCTTCTTTCTGTTTTTCGTTTTCAGAAACAGAACTGCTTTGTACGTTGCTTGAACACCCATATAATAAAAGGGATACAAGTGTAATAAGGATAATTATATTTTTCAAGTAAAGCCCTCCGATTTTCAAATTTAACAATGAAAGAGAAGAGGCTGACTCTATATCTAAATGTCAGCCTCCCATACTTTCTTTCTCCGTTTAATCTAAACCAATCCCTACTTATCGTTAATAACAGTTTTATTTTCCTTTTTCCCTTTTTCTAAAATATCAAAAATGTTTTTTGCAATGTCAATATTGTCAATTTGACCCGCAAAACGTTTTGCGGATGGTCCAAATGCATAGACAGGAACATCTTCACCAGTATGGCCTCCAGTAGTCCACCCAGTGCTAGAACGGTTGTCGAAAATCTTTTCAATTGCATTATCAATATCGATTACTTTTTTAGAAATCGAAGCATCTTTAACAGATTTAATTTCCTCACTAGTTAAATCAAGATCAATATATTCTTTTAACGTTTCTTCAATATCAGCACCATTAACAATTTCTTCTGCCATGAAATCTGGTGTTCTTTTTGCTGCTTTAATTGGCGCACCGTCCCAGTTATATATACCATTTGCACCAATAGAATAACCGCCTGTAGAGTGGTCAGCAGTTGCGATGACTAGTGTATGCTTGTCCTTTTTTGCAAAATCAATTGCTGCTTTAAATGCTTTTTCAAAGTCTTCCATTTCACTCATCGCAGAAACGATGTCATTGTCATGACCCGCCCAATCAATTTGGCTTCCTTCTATCATTAAAAAGAAACCATCTTCATCTTTATTTAAACGATCAATTGCAGAATTAGTCATTTCTTCTAATGATGGAATGTCCTCTGTACGGTCAATCATCTTTGGCATTCCGCGTTTCGCGAATAACCCAAGTACCTGTTCGTTCTCATCATTTAAAAGCTCATCTTTGTTTGTTACATAACTAAAACCGTCTTTTTGGAATTCTTCAACAAGATCACGATCGTTACGAACAAATAAATCAGTTCCTCCACCAAGAAGAACATCCACTTTATGTTCACCATTTACCAGGTCATCATAATAATCATTTGCAATAGCATTCATATTTTTACGACTTTCATCATGTGCACCAAATGATGCAGGAGTAGCATGTGTAATTTCAGAAGTTGCGACAAGTCCAGTTGCTTTCCCGCGTTCTTTCGCAGATTCCAATACAGTTATTACTTCTGATCCATCATTATCAACCCCGATGGCATTATTGTATGTTTTAATACCAGCGGACATTGCTGTTGCAGCGGAAGCTGAGTCAGTAATATTTTGAACTGGATCTTCTGGATAGGTCATTTGTTGACCAACAAGATATTTATCAAGCTCTGTTCGTTTCGCGAATTTCGAGTCAGAGCTATCTTGTAAATAACGATATGCGGTTGTATACGATACTCCCATGCCATCCCCAATAAGGACAATAACATTTTTTATTTCTGCATTGTTTGACTTTACATCTTTTGCCTCAGCGGTAGAAAAAGTTCCTCCTAAACTACCAACTGCAACTGTAGTCATAACTGCTAAGGGTAAAAGTTTTTTTGTCAATTTTTTATTGATCATTATGTTTTCCTCCTCCTCTTATCTTGAATTTATTATATTTCTTTAGTTTTAATATGATATTAAGTGGGTGTAACGATATTGTAAGTTGCGTGATAGGAGGTAGAAAGAATCAGAGAATGGTTTTTTTATGAGGAATTGAAATCAGTGTAATTACTAAAAAGGGGTTCCCGTATCATAAAACTCTTATTTATTGTATTAATAGAACTGCAATTAATATCGTCTTAGTAAAATACTTATAGAAAGATCACTGAAGGAATTTACATGAGGTTTACAAACCTGAATTATAGTTAACATAATGTGTTGAATATAATTGAATACAAAGTTACTCAACATATGACCAACATTTCAGGAATAAAAAATGGCAGAGGCTATATTTACGCCATCTGCCATTTTCTCTTTGGTTACTGTTTTGACAAGTTCAAATTTGTTCCTAAAATAATTATGATAAGAAATATTTTGTTCCATAAGTTTAAAAGTCAATTCCTGTGTGGTTTTCCGCCATTTTTTCTAAAAGACATCTTTGGTGGTATATCCTTTTTTATTATCGAAAGAAATATATGGAATATAGAAGTATTTATTTTAAGCAACCAATTTCACCTAATTATTACTCACTGTTAGACATCACTTCCATTTATAACCAATCCCCCAAACAGTGTGAAGAAATTGATCTGTAGAAAAACCAGCATTCTTAAGTTTGTCTCTCAAGTTTCGAATATGCGAGTCAACCGTACGAATGTCAGTGGTTGAATGATAATCCCAAGCAAGGAAAAGTAATTGATCCCTCGTAAATGTACGTTTCGGTTGACTAATTAAAGCTTCGATTATTTTATATTCTTTCATCGTTAAGGCCACATGTTTATTTTGAAAGTTTAAAGTATATGATTGTGTGTCCAATTCATACTCCTCGTACTTAATTATCTTTTGCTCCTCTACTTGATCATTAGACACCCGTCTGAATAATGCATTCACCCTTGCAAGTAATTCTTGATCGTCAAAAGGCTTTGTTAAATAATCATCCGCACCAAAATTTAATCCTTTAACGATATCAGACTTATCTGTTCTTGCTGTTAACATTAAAATTGGAACGACCGTTCGTATCCTTATTTCTTTACATGTTTTCCAGCCGTCCATAAATGGCATCATCACATCCAATATAACCAAATGAATTTCCTCTTCATCAAGAATTTCCAATGCATCTTCCCCACTTTTAGCCTTTATGCATTTATAGCCCTTGGGCATTAAAAATAATTCCAGCAAATCCAACATTCTTTGTTCATCGTCTACTAATAAAATTGTTTTCAATTACATGCTCCCTTCCTAGATTATGACGGTAAATTGACTACCTTTTCCAAGTGCACTCTTCACATCTATTGTGCCACCATGAGCCACCACTAAATCTTTCACAATAGAAAGACCTAATCCTGAACCTCCAAAATCACGTGAACGAGATTTTTCAACTCTAAATAATTTTTCAAAGATGTGGGTAAAATCATTTTCATGTATACCAATACCTTGATCGAGAACGGAAATCTCGGTCTTATTGTTGTTTTTTTGTGTTATAGCTAAAGTAGTTGTTGTTCCTTCAGAAGAGTATTTAAGAGCGTTATCCAATAAGTTCAGCACGATTTGCTCCAACCGCAATGGATCAGCGAGCATCTCAAAGTCTTCATTACAATCCACTATTAAGTTAATTCCTTTCATATTAAATGACGGTAACACCCTTTCATATAAATGGAGAAAGAAAGGTAATACTTGAATGGATTGTTTAGAAACAGTAAAACTATTATCATCCATTTTAGCTATGTCAAAAAGATTCTTTACCAATTTCGTCATCCGTAATGATTCTTCATCAATAATTGAGAGATATTTTTTACGTTCCTCATCATTTAACTCCGGTCGCATAGCAACCTTCGAGTATCCCGATAAATAAGTAAGTGGAGTTCGAAGTTCATGGGAAATCGATGCTAAAAATTCCATTCGGTCTTTTTTTACTCGTTCTAAATCAGATGCTAATTTTCGAATAGCATTTGATAAATCACCTAGCTCATCATTTCCTTGTTTTGGTAGTGTGACATTAAATTCACCTTCACTTAATTTTTCTGTTGCTTCTTTCATCCGAATTAACGGTCGAGTTAAGAATTTAGAAAGTATTAGATACACAATACATAATGAAATTAAACTAGCTAATCCAGCTAAAATAAAATGGAAATTAAGTTTATTAACAAGGGTTTGAAGATCCTTGGTGCTTTGAAAAAGTAAGACATAGCCAGCTTGTTGTCCGTTTACATTGTAAGGATGCAAACTGATGATATACTCCTCTTTTTTCCAGTTTCTTTCAACGATTCGATCTTCGTTAAATTTACTATCTGAAAAACCACTTATAAGTATTTCTAAATTTGTCTGATTTTCTTCTGAGCTAATTAATAAGTTATAATCATCGTCTGTTATAGCAACTTGTTTAGCACTGTTATATTCCATCAACGAAATATGACGCATTGTATTTTTGGAATAACTGTCTTCAAGTGCGTCACGGTGATTGGAACCTCTTGAAACCAATTGTGAAAATTCCTCATTCACTCTCGAATGAATGATTGTTTGATGGAGATATAACATGAGTAACGATTCCATAACGAGAACGGTGAGGAAAAAATAAGCAGCCAATTTTACAGATATTACATTCATGCAATACCCCCTTCCTTCTGACCTATAATACTTGATAAATATGAAGAAACTATGCAGTTACCAAATGATCAATTCAATAATAATTCTGTAAAGAATCATCTTATTTACCCTATTTTATCATCAATTATTTGGATCTTAATATGCAAAAAAGAGCTTGTTCCTTTGGGAATAAGCTCTTTTTACATATTGATGAATATTTATTTCTAAAAAATTTAGTTCGTAGAAAGTTCACTTTCCGTTACCCACTTGTGATTTGTTACCTTTTCTCCTCCAATTGTTGAAGTGTAATCAATCATATAAACAACTGTTTTTTCACTAAAGTCAATTTCAGCAATTGCTCCATCCATTCCCTCCATGTGGTCTGCTTCTATTATAACTTCTGAACCTGTCTCAAATGTTTCTTCGCCAGCATCTTTAATTTCTTCTTGAATGACCCATTTGTGATTAGTCACTCTCTCTCCACCATTTGTTGGTGTATATGAAATAATGTACGCAGTAGTATCAAAAGCACCTACGATAGTTGCTTCAGCACCATTCATACCTTCCATGTGATTGGCTTGAATAATCGCTTGGCTTCCTACTTCAAATGTTGGATTTTCAGATACTTTTAGTCCTTCAGGAACTTCACCAGAACCTGAGTGATTCATATCCATACCTTCGTGTGCGTTGGAATTTGATTCCATGTTCATGTTTTCATGATTTACTTCTTCTTTTTCCTCACCACAAGCTGCTAATGTAACTACCATAAAAACAGTAATCATTAACATTAATAATTTTTTTGGCATTATTTTTCCTCCTAATTGTTCGAGTAAAACTAACTATACACGATAATTATGGAGAAATTATGCAGACACTATATTAACGAACATCTATTTAGAAAGATTTAAATTAGTGAACTACCAATTGCCCAATCATTCCACTTTCCTTATGACCAGGAATTGTACAATAAAATTCATACGTTCCACTTTGATTGATTACAACTGTCGTTTCACTTGTTTTTTGAGCCTCAGCATGTAAATGTAGTACGTTCTCTAAAACCTCATGATGGTGCGTATTATGAGTAGATTTCGTAATTGTTTTAAAAGACAAGTTTACAATTTCTATATCATGTTCTATTTGATCCGAATTAATTAATTGAAATGTAGTAGGCTTGTTCTTTTCAACAACTATTTCATTCGGCGAGTAATTCATTTCAGTCGTTTCAATCACAATGTTTTGTGTTTCCTTATCAGAAACGTGATGCATACCTTTTTCAGAGTTAGGAGATGCGAATTTCAACACTTCTTTTTCTAAAGAATGCCCTAAAAGTAAAACGCACCCAATAATAAGCGAAACTGAAATCGGTTTAATTAATGCACTGATTTTATTTATCGTATCTTTGGCTGAGGTAGACAAGATGATCAACAAATAAATTGTGCAGCATGACATGAGCAAGAACATTTTAATGAACACGTTAGCTTGTTCGGCCGGAATCATTTCTCCTAGCATCGCACCCATCATGCCACCCATTAATCCTGACAATACCCCTTCAATTGATGAAATAAGATTAAAACTTCCCCCGCACATCGCACCGGCTACTATTCCAAAAATCATTCCTAAAATCGTAGAAATAAATAAATTCCCTTGGAATATAACTCCGAACATTATGCCTGCGGTTAAACCTACAGACATACCTAAAAACATGGAAACAATCATTGCAGCCATCAGTGTAAAATGTTTCTTCCTTCTTAGAGCTAATAACATCGTTAAAATTGTTATGCCGGCTAATACAATCAAAACATATAAATGAAAATCACTCATTAGCATTACCACCTTAGGGTACATGCTATGTTTAAGCAACAAATTTAATGATATTTCTTTTCACTAATTTGTTATTTCTTTGTGCCAATAATAATCGCTAATGACATCAGCTAACAATTCTGTACTCCTATGAAGTTCTTCTACTGTATTATCAACCCCGCCAATTTCAATAATTACTGAATTCGGAGACAGATCTTGGTTGTAAATGCCATTTCCACTACTACCATCTTTTTGAATTACGCCCTTCGATAAATCGGGGTATTGAGCTGAGAGCATTTCATCTAGTGCTTCAGCAAAATTAAGATTGCTTTCAAAATCCTCATAGCCTGTTCCAACCACAAATAACAGCCGAGCATGGTTTTCTCCATTTAATTTGATAGTAGTAGAATCTTTGTTCAAAGAATCCCGATGGACGTCTAAAAACAAATCTAAATCATTATTTTCTTTGAGAGCAGCCTGAACTAAGCCTCTCGAAGTAGCATACGAACTACTGTAGTCCAACTCTCGGAATTCTAGTATTTTTACTATGTCACTAGAATCTACTTCCGTTCCAATCCCTCTTCTCTCTAGTGCTCTTCCAAGCATTTCCCCAACTAATGTAATATTTGCTGTCTCATGGTAAGCTTCTTCCGGTAGTAGAGTGTCTTTGAGATAAGGTAAGAATGATTCTCTACTATGAGTGTGATAAATAAATACAACTTCTTTTCCAAAAGTTGAATGTGATTTTTTAATTTTCTTTGGGGATTCTATATTATTAAAAATTGCATCAATATTCTTTATGGTGAGATCTCTATCTTTAAAAAGATTCTTCATAGTTGGTTGAAATTCATCTCTGTCTTGAACATTCGTGTGAATTTTTGACTTTTTATCCACATTACTTTTAGAATCAACTAAATTATCTTGAGGATTAGTATAATCGAATAATTTCTTTAATGTCCCCGATTTCAAACTTGTTAAAGAATGTGAATGCTCTTCAAATACATTTACTTTTACTTTGTTTGAATCATAAAAAAATGATAAAAAAAAGACGATCATAAGCCAAATAATAAACAGAAAAATAGCCATAAACAGTAAAATCTTTAGTAAAGGTTTTATATTAGTTTTATTTTCTTCATTTTTCTTATTTCTTGTAAGCATTTGTTTTTTAAGTCCCACCTATTCCAGAATAAAAAGATAACTAATCATAACACTTTATTATGGTTCTGGAAGTTTTAGATAGAGTTTGGTATACATTTTACATTTCCACTTAAATGATAACTTAGACAAGAAAATAAATAATTTCAACAAAAAACAGCTCATCTTCTATACACATAACTTAGATTAGTATTGATAACAAATGAGGGTAATGCTCAATTAATTCGATTGTTGAATACCATTCTGCAAAACAAATAACTTTATCCCATTTTTTACTTTCTTATGATTTTAGATAATTCATAAAAAAATTTTAGGTATCAGAAGCTATAAGAAAATACGATGATTATCATCCTCATTATTAATTTCACATACAAAAACGTCAATCCCTTATGGATCAACGCTTTGTCTATAATTTATTAGGTTCGCTACATATTTTTACTTTGTTGAAGAAGTTTTGATTCTCCAGTACGTTCCCATTCTTCTACCGTCTCGTATGCTTTTTGAGGCGAATACCCTTTACCTACAAGAACCCCCATTAGAATAAATTCTTGAAGAATGTGTGTAGCGTTTATGCCTCTTTTCACATCTTCTAATCCTTCATCGACTAGATATTCTGTATATCGAACCCATTCATCAGGAGTCCTTCCAGAATTATCGGTATTTCCATTGCCATGACTATGTTCTTTTTCCGCAGCTAGTGCTTCGGCTTTAGTTTCATGTACAGTACCAAATGGATGATTTGGAGGTGCATAAATCGAGTAAAGTTTTAATGGTTCAGTACCTGTATTGGTTAAATTATGCCATGTGCCAGCAGGTATTACAATTGCAGAATCATCATAGACATTTCTTTGAAAATTCAAGTGATCCTTACGCTTGCCCATTTGAACGATTCCCTGTCCTTGTTCAATACGAAGGAATTGGTCCACATCGGGATGCATCTCTAAACCGATATCTTCTCCAACATTGAGACTCATTAACGTAACTTGTAAATGTTCTCCGGTCCATAAAGCCGTTCGATACGTATCATTTTGCTTCGTTGCTTCATTGATATTAACAACAAAAGGTTTTGGTCCATAATCTTTTAATAAAATACTCTCAGCATTGTTTGAAATGTCGGTTCCTTGAGGAAAAGCTTGGTAAGGATACTGTCTGCCGCAGGTACACATGGGTACATGAACGTAATGAGGACACTGATACATATGAGGAACATAGTACATTTTCTCAATCCCTTCACAGTTTATACAAATAAC
Source organism: Paenisporosarcina sp. (assembly GCF_057785155.1). Classification (NCBI taxonomy): domain Bacteria; kingdom Bacillati; phylum Bacillota; class Bacilli; order Caryophanales; family Caryophanaceae; genus Paenisporosarcina; species Paenisporosarcina sp. The sequence goes on along the minus strand of NZ_JBYNRN010000026.1, from coordinate 10,577 downwards.
GTATGCACCTGAGCATTGGGATGTACTTCACATCCTTCACATAATCTGGCACGATTCTTCGAAAAAATAGCGTTTGGTGCTTTTAATATAGCGTTTCAAACCGATAATATGGCGTAACAATCCATTAATTTGGCGATAGACCAAACTCTGAGGCTTCTGCAGACGCAGAAGCTTACTTCGCATAGTCAGGGTTTAACATAATGCGACCAACCAACATGCTAACTGTTTGGATAACTACACAGTTCAATTAAAGTGCCATCTGTTGAAACGGGATTTAAATAAATAAGCCTTCTTCCCCGAATATTTGTACGGAGTGTGTCTTCTAGAAATTGAACTCCATCTTTACGTGCCTCCTGTATCGCTTTATCCAAATCGTCCACTCGATAAGCGATATGGTGTACCCCTTTTCCTCGCTGCTTTAGAAATCGAGCAATTGGTGAGTTCTTGTTAGTTGGAGCTAATAATTCAATTATTTTATCATTCGTTTTAACAACAGCAACATGTACTTCAACACCAGGAGTATCACTTGTATAGCGATCCTCTAGTGAACCATTTAGTACATGTAGATAAAAGGGAAGAGCGTCATCAATATTGCGAACAGCAATTCCTACGTGATCGAGAACATATTCCATTACATAGCCTCCGTTCTGTATTTATATCCTACATGAATCTTTCATCAATTTTACACGTATAGATAGATAAAATGACCGATTGGAGCTAATTGCATGGATCTTATTTTATGGATTACGGTTTTATCTGGAACATTTATCGCTATATACGCAGCTAAAAAAAGAAAAACGAAATAATGAACCCACTTGATGTGGCACTTACTTAAGAAAATAGACTCCTTATGAAGGAGTCTAAGTCAATCACATTAATTTGAACACTAAATCCAAGTCTGTCATCTTCATGTGACAGAATTTTTTATTCCATAATTTTCTTAAGAAGTTGTAAATCTTTTTCATTTGCTCTCTTCATCATTAAACCCATGAAAGGTTTTGCAAGTATAGAAAAACCAGTAGGTGTTCCTTGATTAATCAGAGACATCTTGGTGGATTCAGTACCGTCATTCTCCCACTCGTAAATCGTCATCATAGGAAAAGGACCATTGGCAGTCTCCATGACAAGCTTTTTCATCGGAATGAGTTCCTTGATTTCATATGTGTATGCCAGGTCCCGTCCTAAGAATTTAGCATGGAATGCAATTTGATTACCCACTTTCAGCGATTGACCAGTCTTCCATTCGGCACTATCAATATTTTTATACCATAAGGGTGCATTATCAGGAGCAGCCGAAAAATTCACTACTTCCTCTAACGGTTTATGAATCAGTATATTCGTTTTAACTACAAGCACTATAGATTCTCCTAAAATTATAGAATTTATTGGTTTGAATCAGGACATTCCAAGGAGGAAAAACTTTAACATCTTACATGTTTACGTTTAAAACCAAGCTGCCCTCTGTCTAAAGCTTTTTGAATATTTTCGGAAGCAAGTAGGATACTGGTTTTTTTCTTTACTCGATTGATTTCGACTGGTCCTATTGCTTTTGCAGTTTCAACCGCTCGTTCATGGAGAGGTACATATGATATTGCAACAGTGTAGACAAAATTATTCATAGAAGATTTCGTTCGATCTGGTGAATCATGAATTGTTTTTTCCACCTGTTCAAGCATACCGGCAAGTTTGCTAGTACTGAATTCCTCATCCTTTCGATTCCCCAAAAGCCAGCAATAGCAACTCCAACCTGCCGACATTCTAAGTTCTTCACCACTTGCGATCCATTTATCTGCAACAGCTTGTGCGAAATCAGTTTCAGCTAAAGTAACCGAAACCACATGATCGGAAATCATATAAAAATAAGCTGCATCGATCCAGCGCTCGAAATCCGACTCAGTCATACTCGTCGTATCCGCAATCATACCGGCCAAATACATAGCGTCGTAATTTCCCGTTGCATAAAGTTGTTCAGCTACAAGCTGATTTCCCTTTACTTTTTTAGCAATCGGCTTCATTTTACCTGTAGCCGCGCCAAATAGAGGTTCTTGTGCACCGTTACTGATATAAATCTTCTTCATTCGTTCATTACTAAGTGCTTCTAATTCCTGCATAGCCATTTCGAAATCCGTCATATTGATTTTCCTCCTTTTTAATAAACACTTTTGTTAATTCTCAATTAAAGTATAGATAGCAATTGCCTAACACTTATTTTATTTAGAATCTAAGACAAAAGTTTCCTCATGCTGATTATCCCATTTAATAGTAACTTCAATTTTTTCATTTTCTTGGGTTACCGAACAATTTTGACAAGACGATTTCATTGTAAAGTTAGCTCCTTGATGTTCTTCCGAAAACAGCTTACTTTCCTTAATACCGGTACCAACTTTAATCTCAATATTCTTAAGTATAGTGTTGCCATCTCCATTTTTATAGAAAAAAGTATAGCTTCCGTCCTCGTCATTGTCGTGAAGATTTACTGAGTATTTCCCTTCCCAGCTCTCACTTTCACCTGAGAATTCCATGTACTTTGACGAACATCCACCTAAAATATTTATTAACAACAAGAAAATAACTATTTTTTTCATGTTCCTTCATATCACCTTTTATAAATTAGTTACTAATTTTCACAAAAAGATAATTAGTTCAAAATGAAGTAAAGAATCTGTTAATCGTATTTACTTGTGGCTATTGAAGAGGCTAAAGAATGTTCAAGTAACATCTGTACTAACCATCTTTAGTTCACTTGTATTCTGATCAAAAAGCTCTAGAGCTGTGGAAGATACGATTTGATAATCGGTTTCTAACCATGCATTAATATTAGGCTCATAATCTTTTTTAAAAATGATAAAAGACAAGCTTTTTATAATTTTGTAAGAAGAATAGGGATGGGGGAAATTCGGATCATTTTTTGCATCGTTCAGGAATTTCTTTAAGATTAAGTGGTTTTTGGAATAAATAAGTTCTACTAGTTTTGCTCGATATTCTAATGCATCGGATTTCAATTCAGGAAAATGTGTGTAGTCATATAAATGCTGAGCTTCGTGTTTTAAATAGGATACTTGAAAACTGTCATCATCTAAGTTCTTGTAACGCTTCAAATTACAATACAACCCATTTTCATTTGCCCACCCTCCGACAGCTCTATTATTAAACGTGGCGTAACCCATCCAACCTTCCAATAAAAATTCTGACATCATATGTACAGAAACTGTAATCATTTGATTTGGTATTTCAACATCAAAATTCAATGTCTCCATACGCTTCCAAATATATGCGCCTCTAAATGGTGGCGTAACTCCACCCAAGAAATAATATCCTTTTTCAGAAAAAATAGAAGCCAACTCATTTTCGGTTTCATCTATATCTTCAGATGACTCCACGTTTAAATGCATCTTTAAACTATTATTCAAATTTAACTCAGCTTCACCCATTACTTCTACATTTGTTAATACAGTTCTAAAATAAGCATGATAAGCTGACACGACATCTTTAATCCAGGGATCTTCTGTCAGAATATTTTCATCTGAATTTTGCACAAAAAATCTCTCATTATATTTCTGCTGTAGTAATTCAATTTCTTTTGTTTTTGGCTGAATACAATTAAGGTATTCCATTGCTGAATTTATATCTCCTTGAAGACACAGCGAATAAAATTTATCCATTTAATTCATCCCCTTTAGCAATAGCAAATGTTTTACTCAGACTTTGACTTTCCAACAGTATTATTCCGTTTTATTTACATTACCATATTCTAGATTCAATTCCTTTTACTATTAAAATTTACTACGACAAATGAACTGTCAAATTAGTTTTTAATTTTCTTAAATTAATCTAAGATTGTTTAAACACTTTATTTGTCTATTTCTGTTTCTGGCTCGAAATACTGTTTTCTTAATCGACTTGCTTCTTTTTGATTCAGCTCCGTTTCAAAGGCTACATCAAAGCTGCCTGTCCACGTATTCCATACGCGTATAAAGACCAGATCTTCGGTTGTATCGTGTAAATGAAATTCGAAACATACTGCGGGTAAGGTTTCTTTAACCTGAATCGATGTGATTTCGTCAATTTGTTTCTGACCAGCATCCACTAACACTTCATAACCTGAATCTAAAATCATTTGGATTATTTGGTCGTCATTTAAGGTGGTGACATCCTTTTGCGGAGTGTCTTGTTCGATTCGGTATTCAGCTAAATCATCCGTGTCTTCAATCATTTGTTGCTCATAGTCATGAGTTAACACTTCTTGATGAAATGGACTATAAAAAAGGTCGATTTGTTCATCGGTTGGGTCATGGACAAATGTGCCTCGATTTAAATGTTCCGTTCCAAGAGGCGTCAGTTGGTACAAGCCTTCTGCTTTTTGGACCATTTTGTTTTGTTTTAATAAAGCCAGCATATGCTCGACAAAGATGGTTTCTACCGCTAAGAGTTCACCGATTTCATTCGCTTCTTTAACAGCTAATTTCTTTAGAATCTTCAAAATCATTTTCATTAAGACATCCATCTGACTTCTAACCACGGTTTTCATTTGAACATCCGCGAGTTGAATCGGAAAGACCCATGCTTCACTTCCAAGTAAACGCATATGAGGTTGTTCTGTAAACTGCTTGGCTATCTTCGCCATTTCTTTTTCGACTTGCGGATTGACACTCATTGCTTCACTTCCTACCTTTTGCTCGCTTCTAATACTTTTAAGCCCTCGTGTTTATTCACCACGTGTAATACGTGTTCAAACATTTTTCGTTGAGGTTCTTTCAATGCTTTTTGCGTGAACATATCCACACTTCCTACAATCATGAGGAGCTCGCGCGCTCTTGATAAGGCTACATTGAGTCGACGGTAATCTTTTAAGAAGCCAATATTGGCATCTGGTTGCAGATGGTTTCGTACAAAGCTGAGGATGATCACATCCATCTCCATCCCTTGGAATTTATCAACTGTTCCAGTTCGGGTGTGAAGATGTGGAAGGTCAAGCTCTTGGCTTAGCATACGGTCCACTTTCTTCACTTGTTCCCCATAGAAACTAATCACGCCGACTTTTTTCTTCACATGTTGATCTAGATCACCTTTTTGTTTCGCAGAGGCAGTCGCTTCATTTAAATCAAGCAACAACGCTCGAATTTGTGTCAGTTCAGCTGCATTATAAAAGCTTCGATTATGTTGTTCCCGCTCCTCTAAATAGCCTTTCGCGTTCGGCATATCATACCAAAGAATATGTTGACCACGTTTAAATTGCTTCCCATCGAGCAAGTGGTCCCGGTCTTTATTGGAGTCAGTCAAACCACACTCCAGTCCGTAGTTTTTCTCTAAGTAAAACGGGTTGATGGTTTCCATAATGTGCTCGTGCATTCGGTACTGAATACGTAGCGTAGCTTTGCTATCGTCAGGTAAGTCTTTAAAGAAACGCTCGAAAATAGATTCCTTCAAAATCGCTTTCAAATCAGCTTTTTCGGTTGGGTCTGTCATTTCTTCAAGCACTTCATCCATCGTGTCTTGTCCAACGAGTGGCGGTAATTGATGATGGTCCCCAACTAAGATGATTTTCTTCCCTTTTAGCATTGGCAATAACAGTTCTGGCGGCGTTGCTTTGGATACTTCATCAATAATGACCACGTCAAAATCGGGGTATTGATTCACGAAATCTTTACTTGCCGAAATGGAACAAGTAACTCCGATGACGTTTGCGTATTGGATATACAATTTCTTGATTTCATCTAAATCGTAAGCCGTAGATTCCTGAAGCATTTCTTGCCATTCCAAGCGTATGTCGTTCGATACGCTCAACAACGTCTCTTTCCTTCTAAGTTCACTTAATTGGCCAGACTTCTGTTCATAATCCGATTTCACTTTGCTAAGTAAAGCGTCGAAGTCGATTAAAACAATCTCTTCTAATTCGGACATTTCGTGAGCAAATGATTCTTGCTTTTGTTGTTCATCAGACGTTTTTTGTTGTAATTCATCAATCGTCGTTTTGAACTGCGTCATTTCATGCTGACGTTTTTGCACAACGGCTTGTTGCGCAGCAGATGCTTGTTCTAAACCTTCTACGTAACTCTCTTCCGTTCCCAGTTGTTCAAGTTCTAACTTCTTCTCCCCAAGAACTTTTTCCACTTCATGCAGTGGTGCTATTGCAACCTCATTCATTTCCAATAAAGACTGTTCAACAGAGACAATCTCTTCATCGAGTGTCGCTAGTTTTGGGTCCAATAAAGAAATCTCAACCTCTACTTCTTGCTGACGAGTAACAAGTGCTTGTCCAACAACTTCTTTTAACTTTTCAAAAGTCGTTAAAATCTCATTCTTAATCTGTTCATTCCCTTGACCTTGAGAAACCTTGTTTTTAAAAAACGCGGTACGAGAAGCTTTTAAAACCACCATATGTTCATAAATCGCCGATAACTTTTGGCGATCCGCTTGTTGCAAAGGCTCTCGGAACGCATTCATTTGTTTCGTATAATCCCGGAAAGCATCGATTACTTTTTTCACATAAACATCTTCTAGCTTTACTCCTGTTACGTGAGGCAACATCGATATTTTCTTTGCTAGCATTTTCATATTGTATTGGTGAGCATGCAACTGTTGCTCAGCATACGTAATGGCTTTATTCAAAGTAGCATCTACTTCAGAATGGTTCCCTAATTGCATGGAAGCTTGATAATTCACACGCAATTGACCCATCTGTTGAATTAGCGAGTCGATTTCATTTGTTCGAGTCCATTCATCCCGTCCGATTAAAGCTTGCAGTTCCGGGATTTTTTTCACATGAGGAGTTTGCTCAGCTGCATGTACAAAAGATGCTAGTTGATCTTGAAAACCTTTAAGTTGGACTTCAGCATTCTGACGCTCGCTTCGTTTATTCTGAAGTGACATCTCAACTTGTAAATAGGCGAACTGTTTCTGAAGTTCATTAACTCCATCTAAAAGTCGTGAATGCAGTTTTGCGAATTCACCCGTTCCAGCGTATAAGGCGACCTGATTGTTTAATCGCGCATATCTGCTTTTCGCATCTTCTAAAATGTCTTCGCTCATATTTAATTGACGTTCGAATTGGCTCTTTTTGCGATTCAACTCTTGAACGTACGTCTGACTTGTTTCCAAATCGAGCTTTAGTTTGCTTAATTTTTCTTTCGCTTGAGCCTTTTCAACTTTCTTTGTTTCAAGCTCTTCTATTTCAATCTTTAAATACGAGACGGTTTCTTCGGTATCTTTAATCGCAGCCAGTAAGGCATGTCCTTCTTTTTCGAACTGATTCACATGCGTTTGAATCGACGAAAGCGTCTGCTCTTTCCAGTAAAGGGCCACTTGCTCTTCCACAAAGCGCTGCCCTTCTTCCTCGATACTTTCACTTCGACCAATACGTAAAATTCGAATGTCTTGGTCCTTCATCAATTTACCGAGTGCATTATCTACCGCTAAATTCGATTGAGAAGCGACAAGCGTTTTCAATCCCATCTTCGCGTGCTGATAACAAATTTCAGATATAACCGTGGTTTTCCCGGTTCCAGGGGGACCTTGGATCACATACATATCATTTGCAGCAATCGCGCCTTCTACTGCCTGTCTTTGAAACTCATTTAGATTTTGTTTGAAGGATAAGTCCTCTGGTACTTTGCCTTTTCGCACAGTTGGTCGTTTTTCAAATAGTAGCTTTTCAAGATTCGGGTTAACCGCCCAACCATTTTCAAGACGCTTAAAGCCATCTTTTAATCGATTGATTTGTGCCATTTCCGCTACATTATCAAATGCGAGTTTACCGCTCGCAGGCACTCGCCATTTTCCTGTTCGTGCCTTTTCTTGAAGATCTCTGCCTAGTTCCACATCGATACTTCGCTTACCTATTTGAACTTGTACAACATTCCCTAGGCTTTGGTTCGTCTCCACTAATTTAACAGCTGACCTTTTATAATATTTATCAAATCCGTTTGGTAGCTTTTGTAGTTCAAACGTTACTTTGCGGAAATCAGGACTTAATCGTGCTCCTCGAATGCCTATCTCCAGTCGATCCACATCTGCGTTTCGCTCCATTACATGTAAATAAGATTCCCAACTTGAAATCCGTTTCTTTACATACTCCGATCGGTCGGAAGCAATGGGTAAAGATTGAATGATTCGATATAGAGTTAGTGTCATTTCAGTAGATACTAGCCCTTTACGATCAAACGCCATCTTCATGTGCAGATGTCGGTTATTTCCTAATTGCAGACGCTTCTTCGTGATGTAAAAATGAGAAACCTCAAGCCCATTCCCAATCCATTCACATTCCATAACCGGGGTGCCTTCAATTGTTTCTGAATCTATATATAACGACACGCGTCGCTGATTTGCCTGTCCATCTGCAAGACGTTCCATATGCACTTCCACAATGGGAGATGCATTCAACAAGCTTGTCAATTCATCTACCATTTTCGGCTTACTCTTTTTAAACCGACTGCTCACAGCTAAGTTGCACCGCGTCACATCTATACTTTTCACCACACTCACAACCAAAACACTCCTAACCCGTCCAAACCATATCTTCCTATTGTAAAGGATTGTGGTCCTCAAATCGACCATCCATTCATAAACCTTTTTGACCGTTTTGGGAAATAAAGAATTGTCACCTTTGACTACTTTAAAAAAAACGACTGAAGTTTAATGCGTTCACTAATTTCCACTTAAATGGACTGTTCTTTTTTGTTGATTTGGAAATGTTTTAAACTGATATGATGGTAACACCATAATTAGCGACACATTTAATAGATCGATTGTTTTCACTCTATGTCATCATATTAATCCTTTTAACATTTCAAAAGATGATAGCTACTCGAACTTAATAATTTTGAATAAAGCTATACAACAACTTATACATTTGAAAGACAAAGCACAAATTGAAAAGTTCTTAAAAGCTTAAAGCATTCAAAAAAGCAAATAGAAAAAGTAAACAAATTACGACTGAAATGTAACAATGCAATAATCTAACTTTGGAAAATTAGTACTCATCTGCTTATACATAGAAAGAATAAATTGGTTTATTTGGAACTCCGTATGCGGTGAATCGCTCGTACGGTATGTATTAAGTCCTTATAGATGTAGTTATCGTGGTAAAGAACTAAATATCTTGGCAAAAAGAGAGGTCAATTCAAATGGAATTAACCTCTCTTTACCTTGTAATATATAGAGCTAGAATCTAGATTTCCGACCAACGAAGAACTGGATGTTTTTTTAAATGGCTATGTTAAAGTTATTGGTTGATTTTGTTTAAATCATCCTCTTTTGTAGTATCCTAACTGTACTAATAACAAAAGGGGTAATTCAAATGACATTAGCAAACATAATAAATGATATTTCTTCTTTAAACGATAGAGACAAAGAAGCGATTTTAGGATATCTAACTCGTCATTTCTCGCCGTCAGCTTCGCAACAAGGTGCATTAATTGGTGAATTGAGAGAGAGGAAGTTTTCGCATGGATTTCATTGCCGTCATTGTGGAAGTACATCAGTGGTTCGCCATGGCAAACGAGACGGTCGCCAACGATATAAGTGCAAAGACTGTTGTAAATTAAGCAGTGATTTGACCAACTCCCCTATGTATCGTTCGAAAAAGGCAGACAAATGGATTCCATTTATTGAGTGTATGTTGAATGGTCTATCACTTCGTAAAACGGCTAAAAAAATCGGCATCACTCACGTAACCGCTTTTTACTGGCGTCACAAAGTGTTGTCCGCTCTCTCAAAAGAAAGTATCGGTATTTTTGAAGGATTAGTAGAAGTAGATGAAACATACTTCTTAGAAAGCTATAAAGGACGAAGAGTTATTGAGAACCGTAAACCAAGAAAACGGGGCGGTTCCGCTACAAAAAGAGGTATTTCCAATGAACAAATCTGTGTATTAGTGGCTAGGGACAGAAACAAAACAACCCTTTCAAAGCGAGTCGGTTCAGGTAGAATTCTAATGGAACAAATTGATACCACCCTTACATCGCATTTTAAGCGTGATACGGTGCTTATTTCCGATGCCCACAATTCTTACAAATCGTATACATCTAAAACCGATTTGGAACACGTCATCATAAATGCCAGTAGGAAAGAATATGTAAAGAAAGGTATCTACCACCTCAATAATATTAATAATTACCATTCCCGTTTAAAGAATTGGATAAGTCGTTTTAATGGTGTTTCTACGAAGTATTTACAGCTTTATCTGGTGTGGTTTCAATTCCTTGACAATAGAAAAATGGAAAGTGATTTGAGCAAGAAAAAGCAAATGCTTATCTTGGCAAGTGTTCATGGAACATGGGAAACCGCAGATAAATTAAGACTGAGAGACATTGCATTCTAAGCGATAGAGACAAAAAATGCATATAAAAATGAGCTGGGAAATGTATCTCCAAGCTCATTGTATTTTGATGTCCGTTTTTTACTAAAGCACCCGTTCGTATTATAAGGTCAGCCAGATATTTCTGGTTGACCATTTTTTATATCGATATATGATAGCGGTAGCCGGGGTAGAACGTAAGCACCCGTGGGGCTAGTGATCCCGTCAACTAAACAGTTCGCCCCCTACTTGTAGAAACATGATTGAGGCTGGTTGGGACTCT
>NZ_JBYNRN010000025.1:0-131326 GCF_057785155.1 Paenisporosarcina sp. | reverse complement strand
CACAAAAGAACCAATCGACATTTTACCAAATCGTTATAAGAAGACGATTAAACACTATCTCCAAAAGTACGGAGCCAAGGTTGAAGTTGTCATTATGGACATGAGTCCCGCATTTAAAGCCGCGGTAATCGCTGCACTTGGAAAACCTGTTATTGTCGCAGATCGATTTCATTTTGTGCGCTATATTTACTGGGCACTTGATGGAGTGCGTAGACGAATACAGTCTACCTGGAATGATTACGATCGTAAGAAATGTAAAAAGATGCGATATGTATTCCATCGGAATTCTCAAAAATTAACCGATGAAGATCGCTGGTATTTAGATCGATATCTCTCCATGTCAGATGAGCTTAAGCAAGCGTATGAGTTGAAAGAAAAGTTTAATGAGTGGTTTGTTCAGGCAAAAGAAAATGGTCCGGAGGAGATTCTCCAGACCAAAGAGCTTTTACAATCATTTTATCAACTCGTTACCCAAACCAATATTCCGGAATTTAACCGTGTCATCAAGACCCTACAGAATTGGCAAATCGAGATCTTAAATAGCTTTGCCTACAATCTCTCGAATGGCTTTCTGGAAGGAATTAATAACCTAACAAAAGTTATAAAGAGAAATGCATTTGGCTTTAGAAGCTTCATGCGATTCCGAGCAAAGATATTATTAACACACAAGTATAAAAAAATAGGATATCACGTTGGATGAGGTGAAGTGATTTTCACTCCACCCCAACATTTGACGGAGAACCATTTTAACAAGCCTAAAGTTAATGCAAATTTGTTTAATGTCTCTTAAAATACTGATGGGTTGAAAGGCTTTCTAAGTAGATAATGAAGATAAAAAAATATATTGCATTTTTGTCGTAAAATGACTCTTTTCGTCAAGAGATTTACATAAATATTTTGGAGTTGAAGGGTCAAGGTAGTGAATGTTCGGCAGTTTTGTTCGAACTTTACAAAACAGGGTTGGTTGTTGAACGAGAGCTGGAAAATTGGGTTGAATACAATAATCCTACATTTCTCCCAAGCCACTTATAGATTAAACCTCTTCAATTGTTATCGTGTTATTACAAATTCAAATGTGACAACCGAGAGGGAATGTTACAATTAATCGTTTGTAAACGCATAACAAAGGAGTTTTGGATATTTTACAGTACAAAAAAAACCACGTAAAAATTGATGCCATCAATATGGGCGAATTTTCAAAGCGGAAATTAGAAAGGCATTGAATAACCTGGTGATTATCGCTGACCAATCTACTGTACAAATGATGGAGTCAAGGGGAGAGTCTACCTTTGACAGGCATTATTTCGTTTGCATAAAATGCAAGAGAATACGGTATGTTTTCTTCTTGGATAGTGAAGTTATAACAGATAATGATAATACCTTAGTATCTTAATCGGTTGCTTTAGATGTCGATAGAACTGTTTAGTTATGAGCTTAAAAAAGTATTTACTTCAAGTGGTTTAAGTAAACAAAGAAAATAAAAAGGAAGGTTGAGACCACAGAGGCACTTCACTGATATTAAGATTGCTTGAACATCAAGGGAATTATCAAGGTAAACTTAGACGTTGAAGAGTGGGAAATCGGAAATTTTCAAAAGCTTTTCCTTTTGATTATTTTTAGAAGATGTCAAATTGGGTAGAGTTAAATAAACACTTCTATTCATTCTACGATTTGATTTAGATCCTAAAATGTGCTTCTTTTTCTAAAGGCCCTATTATATTAAAAATGGTGGGGATATAAAAAAAGTATCAGGTTCTCCAAATCTCTTATTAAAAGAGATATAAGGAGATGTTTGAGTTGCATTCAGTTGAATAGTTTTGTGATTAGTCAAGGCTAGAAGATGTAAATGTAACAAAGGTGGAACTATATGAAGAACGTGTTATCACAAGCAATAGCACGGTAATAAAAGCGTTAAAAATAGAGTGCTGCAAATTAGTACACAGATAAGTGAGAAAATCTTAAACAAATACAAAATAATATTAAAGCAAACAGCGTAATTCATGTATAATAGAATAGAATATATTGGAAAGGGATAGAAGAAAATGAATTTAAATGAATCCATAAGAAAATACATATTGTTAGGAATGGTTGTCTTTGTCATTTTGGGAGTTATTGTTGCAAAGGTTAAGGCAAGTGGCCAAGACGAACAATTTGCTGTAGAAGATACCTTATATCAACAAGCTAGTCAATTGGTCACTTCAGGTAATTATGGTGAAGCAAATCAGAATATAAATGAATTATTAAAAGTACAACCAGAATCAGAGGCAGTCAATTACTTAGGAGGCATAATTGCTATTAACACTGGTGAATATCAAAAGGCAGCCATTTTAATGCAGAAAACATTAGACCTGAATCCATATTTAGTAGAGAATGCTGTATTTATGTTGCAACTGGGAGTGGCGTTATACCACTCTGAACATTATGAGGATGCCAAAGTAGTCTTAAGCAGATGTCAAGAAGCGGGGTGGGAAGCTGAGGAGATACCTAATTATCAATCTATAGTTACAGAATTACTAAATTCAATAATTAATATGTCTTAAGGTAGGTATACATAAATGGCTTCTTTTTATGAGGAACATCTAAGAAAAAATATACTAGTTGATGAAGACGAAAATCGAATGTCACGTACCAATATAGACAAGTGGATTTTTCGTTTATTTCTATTGTTAATTGGTTTTATGCCGTTGGTTGTTATTGGACACATTAAGGAAGTAGTTAGTCCAATAATATCAACTACAGAAATACTAAGCTCAGGTATAAAAGGAGATGTATTTACGCACTATAAATCACTTTTACTTTTAATCATTACAGTAATTTCAGCAATACTCTTTTTAGCGAAGATTTTCTTTATGGACGGAACACTCAGAAAGACAATACTGAATTATTTTTTAGGAATATTTGCAGGAGTTATTATTATTTCAACAATTTTCTCACCAAATATTACAATAGCATTAACTGGCCTGCATGATCGTTCAGATGGAGCCGTTAGTTGGTTATGTTATCTAACACTAATGTTTATAGCAATAAATATAAACTATCCGAAGAAAGCAATTCAAAATGTTGTTTATGCTTTTTCACCATTAATTATAATTAACTTATTCTTAACAACGATGAGTTTTCTCGGAAAAGATTTGATTCAAGTTGGTTGGATTCATAATGGGATTTCTATATTTCTTCCTGAAGGAGTGAGCCCTGGTGAGGGTTCGTTTTTGTTAGGAACTTTAAACCATGGAAACTATTTGAGTGGAATGTTTGCCATTATTACGGTTATGAGTCTTACTGCAGCAATTCTAAGCAAGAACACGATCCATAAAATAGCCTTTTCGGTGTTGTCATTGTTATCTGTATTAATTGTTTTTATGTCCTTATCTACAAGTGGTTTTGTAACAATGATTTGTATGATGCCATTTATTTTATGGCTGATAATTAAATTAGACAAAAAAATCTTTTCAATAATCATATTTCTTATATTTATCGCTTTTTCTACTATTAGTATTCATGCGTTAGCAACACATAACTCTAAAGTATGGGATGAAACTATTGGATTTTTTGTTGATTCAAATCCTTATGGAGAAATAAAGAATGTACCTGTTTCTATAAATAATAATGCTATTAATTCTACGATTTTAGGAAATAAAGTATATGCAGCTGATAGTAGTTTTAAATTGCCCGTCATACCGGAAACAGGGGTAGGTGCAGGTTCGGGTCGACTTTATATTTGGGAATACGTATTTGACTTAGTTAAAGACCGTCCCTTGTTAGGATATGGTTTAGATTCACTCATGTATAACTTCCCACATAATAACATCGATGCGCGAGCAAACTTAGAAACAGAAGACGTCATAGTTGATAAATCGCATAATATGTATGTTGGTGTTTTATATGGAACAGGTATACTGGGCTTTATTGCCTTTATGGGAATCATACTATTGACCTTATTTGAAAGCTTGAAAGAAATTTTCAAATATAAAAGTGCAAATGGAAATATTGCAATTTTCGGTATTGCCTGGTTGGCATTTTTGTTGCAGGCGATGTTTAATGATACGTTAGCTGGGGTTGCTGGTCCGCTTTGGATTACAGCTGGAGTACTACTGGCTTTGATACTTGAAAAAAAGAATAAATTAAGTTATTAAAAAGTGATAAGTGAAATAAAGGAAAAGAGAGATTAAATGATACGTTCGACTTATAATGAAGTTAAATCAATCTATCGTAGTAGGCTACTGATAAAACAGTTCATAAAGCGTGAAATAAGTGAAAGGTACAGAGGATCATATCTAGGTATTTTATGGTCATTTATTACGCCTATGATAATGCTTACAATCTATACTTTTGTTTTTAGTGTAGTATTTAACGCTAAATGGGGAACAACTGCAGAGACAAATAAGTTAGAATTTGCAATGGTCCTTTTTGCCGGACTAATAGTTTTTAATATATTTGCAGAAGTAATCACTAAATCTCCTTCGCTTGTTACAAATAATCCCAACTTTGTAAAAAAAGTAGTTTTTCCTCTTGAGATACTTTCAATAGTTTCATTAGGAGCCTCGTTATTTCAAGCTATAATAAGTTTAGGTATATTATTTCTACTAATGATAATTGTTGGCACTGTTAATTGGACTATTATACTGTTTCCAATTATATTACTTCCGTTCTGCCTTATCACCTTAGGTATTTCTTGGATATTAGCATCGCTAGGGGTATTTATTAAAGACATAGGACTTATAATAAATCTATTAGTATCTGCTTTAATGTTTTTAAGTCCGATATTCTATTCTGTATCTATAATACCTAAAGAGTTTCAAATCATTTATTGGTTTAACCCAATTACTTACGTTGTTGAAGATGCTAGAAGGGTAATTATTTGGGGAGAATTGCCACATTGGAATTGGTTAGGTATAGAAATGTTTATCGGTATTATTGTTGCTTCACTAGGCTATATTTGGTTTAAAAAGACAAGAAAGGGTTTTGCAGATGTCATCTAATGAAGATGCAATAGAAGCTAGTAATTTATCAAAAGTATATCAAATATATGAGAAGCCAGTAGATCGCTTTAAACAATTTTTAGCAACTGGAAAAAAGAAATATTATAGAGAATTTAGTGCCTTACAAAGTATTGACTTTAATGTGAAACGTGGGGAAACAGTAGGAATAATTGGTGTAAATGGTTCGGGGAAAAGTACTTTACTGCAAATGCTTGCTGGGACTTTAGAGCCAACAACTGGGAGTATTCAAGTAAATGGACGCATTGCCGCATTGTTGGAGTTAGGAAGTGGTTTTAACCCAGAATTCACAGGGAGAGAAAATGTTTATCTCAATGGTGCCATTTTAGGTGTATCAAGAGAAGAAATGGTTAGACGATTTGAAGAAATTGAAAAGTTTGCGGATATTGGTGATTTTATTGATCAACCGGTTAAATCATACTCTAGTGGAATGTACATAAGACTTGCTTTTGCAGTTGCCATAAATGTTGATGCTGATATATTAATTGTTGATGAAGCATTAGCAGTCGGTGATGTTTTTTTTCAAGCAAAATGTTATAAAAAAATTGAAGAGTATAAGAATAGAGGGAAAACAATATTATTAGTAACGCATGATTTAGGAAGTGTTATTAAATATTGCAATAAAGTTATTGTATTAAATAAAGGGAAATTAGAAGGAAATGGCAGCCCGAAAGAAATGGTAGATATGTATAAGAAGCTGTTGGTTAGAAAAGATAATAAGAACGATATACCAAAAATTGAGTTAAAGAAAAATCAAACGAACGTATTATCAAGTAGTAAATGGTTAGATTACTATACAATTAATCCCTTCCATGTTGATTATGGTAATTACTATGCAAAAATTATAGATTACGGTATATTTGATGATTTTGGTGAAACTGCTTCTCAAATAGATAAAAATACATCTTTTTCTATTAAGATACGTGTTCAATTCGAACGAGAAATCTGTTTTCCAATTTTTGCATTTACTATAAAAGATTTAAAAGGAACGGAGATAACAGGAACTAATACAATGGTTGAAAGTGCATTGGTCACAAAAGTAAAAAAAGAAGAAATCTTAGAGGTTACTTTTAATCAAAATGTAAATTTGCAGGGTGGAAACTATCTTCTTTCTTTAGGCTGTACAGGTTATGAAGAAGATGAGTTTGTGGTTTATCATAGGCTATACGATATTGTATCATTCCAAGTAATATCAACAAAAAATACAGTAGGTTATTTTGATATGAATTCAAAGATTGAAATATCTACTTTTAATTAGGTGAAACAGATGAATGAACAAGTTGGTAATGTTAAGTTAAATCTTTCTTACTATAAAGGGGAAGACCAGTATAGCGATGGTGATATAGAAGAAGAATTATTAAAGATAGTTAAAGAACACCAAGATTATGAGCAAATAATTGAAAATGATAGTCGATGGCCAATACTTTATCATTTATCAAAGTATAGATCAAACATAATTAGCTGGTTTCCTTTTGAAGGTAATGATAATGTTTTAGAAATAGGTGCTGGGTGTGGTGCAATAACGGAAGAATTGAGTCAACGCGTTGCTAAAGTTACATGTATTGAACTCTCAAAAAGAAGATCTTTAATCAATGCATATCGAAACCCAAATAAATCAAATATTGAGATTATAGTGGGAGACTTCAATGAAATGAAGTTTAATGAAAAATATGATTATATTACTTTAATCGGAGTTTTAGAATATGCACCCTCTTTCTCAAATTCAACAAATCCTTCTCAAATGCTTTTAGAAAATGTGAAAAATTTACTAAAGCCAAATGGTAAACTATTCATTGCGATTGAAAATAAATATGGACTAAAGTACTGGGCTGGGGCCAGAGAAGACCATACTAAAAGATTTTTCGATTCAATTGAAAATTACCCTAATAGTTCGAATGCAAAAACATTTTCAAAAAAAGAATTAAATAGTCTATTAACTGAAGTTGGGTTTAGGAATATTAAATTCTATTATCCAATACCCGATTATAAATTGCCTTTTCAGATCTTTTCGGATGACCGGTTACCTGAGGTAGGTGAGTTGCGAGATTTAATTCATAATTATGATTTGGACCGTCTGCAATTATTCAATGAGGAAATTGTATTTGATTCATTAATAGAGAATGATAATTTCAGTTTTTTCGCAAATTCATTTTTAGTAATTTGCGAACATTGATATGAGGTGAGAGTATGAATATTTTAAGTGTACGTTATAGTGTACATAGAAAAGATATATTTCAAATTAAAACTATAATATTCGAAGATAATGGCCTCAGATATGTAAGTAAACAACCTTATTCTAATTACTCCATTCAACATATATTAAACATCTATTCAAATTATGAATTGCTTAAAACTGCTTCTAAATTGCAATTAGCCCCCCCTAATTTGTTATATGATAAGATAACTTTTCCGTTTGTTGAAGGAGAAAATTTAGCGGTTTTATTGATAAGAATGGTAGTAAAAAAAGATATGAATGGTTTTAAACAGAAATTATTATGGTACAAGTCACTATTAGAGAATGAAGATCAAATTGGCTTCTTTGAAACTGAAGAATTTAAGGAGATATTCGGAGAAGGTTCTTTTTTAACGAACATGCCTTCATTAAAGATTTCAAATATAGATTTGAACTTTGAAAATTTAATCATAGGTAGTAATGGGATAGCTACTGTAATTGATTATGAATGGGTTTTTAAATTTCCAATACCTATCGAATATATTTTGTATCGAGTAATTAAATTATTTGATGAAAAGTATTCTTCATATTTAAACAATTTTATTTCAATTGTAGAGATGTACGCGATAATTGGTATAAACCTGGCAAGAATAGAGATTTATGATCAGATGGAGGAATCATTTAAGAAGTTTGTAGGCGGTGGCCGTAGTTGGTATGAGTATAGAGGAAAGTACCATAAACCAGTTATAAGTATCCAAGATATCACGATTAATGAATTTATAAATCAGCCAAATGATAATGAACAAATTCAAATATTTTGGGATGTAGATAATGGTTTTCTTGAAGAAGAATCAGTTACAAAGGAGATAATTCATGAAACATTTAATGAATATGAATTTGAATTGCCAAGTAGTCCAATAAGAAAATTGAGAATAGATATTGGGTCAATTCTTTCCTATAGCGAAATGGAAGTAAAACTTTATTCTGAACAAAGTGAAGAATATTTAGCAAATAGCATGGTTCACCTTGAAGGTTCGTTACTTATTGAAAAAAATGAGACTATTTTAAAAGTCATAAATATAACTGATGATCCAAAGCTAGTTTTTGAAAATGAGTGTTTATTAAATAAGGGTCCAAAGAAGTTAAAAATCAGTCTATATTTTTCAATAGATAATATTAACGATAAAATTAATAATACAAATCATAAAAATAATATTTTAAAAGAACAAATCCAATATCATCAGGAGTTAAAAATCATTCTGGAAAATAAAGTTCAAAAACAAATAGAATCATTTGAAAAAATAAATGAAGAATTTGAAAATCTAACGGTGCATTATAATAAAATGATATCAACAAAGGGTTGGAAACTCTTGGAGAAAATTAGAAGAATGAATGTAATAAAAAATAAGAATTAGGATTTGAATTACAATGATAAAATATAATATAGAAAGTGATTTACCCCAAATTTTATATAATAATAACTCAAGTTGGTATTTACTAAAAGGTTGGATGTTTGGTGAAGCGGAGATAAGGGAACTCTATGTTTCTATTGGAACATTTAAATTTACTTCTAAAGAATTTAAAATATTCCGACCGGATGTATCAATTTATAATAACTTTCACAAAAACTCCTTTTTCTCTGGTTTTACTATACCAATTCTAATTAATAGCTCTTTTGAAGAAGGTACATATAAAGTAATGATAACTGCTAAATTTAAGAATGGTGACGTTTTGCAGGAAAAATTAAGTAATGTAGATATAAAAAGTTTTAAAACCGAAACGAAAATTGATTTTCCCAGAATATCCGATGTTGTTATTTGTATGGCCACTTATAATCCAGATAGAAGTCGTTTTCTGAATCAAATTGAAAGTATTAAAGCTCAAACGTATACAGATTGGATATGTATATTATGTGATGATGGGTCTCAAGCATTTAAAGTTAATGAGATCAAAAGTATAATTAAAAATGATAATCGATTTATACTGATTGAAAATGAAAATAATCTTGGCTTTTACAATAACTTCGAAAGATGCTTAAGTTATGTTCCTGAATTTGCAAAGTTTGTAGTACTCGCTGACCAAGATGATTATTGGTATCCGTTTAAAATTGAAAAAAGTCTCTCTAAATTTAATGATGATATCCAATTGGTTTATTCTGATATGAGAATTGTTAGAGAAAACCAAGATATCATTCATAATACATATTGGGTAAATCGGAAAAATTACTATAATAGTGAAGATGTAGATTTACTAACAATTGCAAATACTGTAACTGGAGCAGCTTCCATATTTAGAGCTGATTTATTAGATTATTTATTGCCATTTCCTCAAAAAAACGGATCAGTTTTTCATGACCAATGGATAGCTATAATTGCAGCTTTAAAAGGGAAAATAGAATACATCGATGAACCACTTTACGATTATATACAAGGTAATGATAATGTCATCGGGCATACGGATTTCGAGAATAAAAATTTAATAAAAAAATTAAAAGCTTATTTAAGTAAAAGCAATAGAGCTGAAAGTTTAAAATATATGTACTATTTTAAACATAAAAACGGTGAACATATTATAACATTAGCTACTAATGCAAACATTAGGATGATTGAAGATACTAAAGAAAAGAGAATAATGCAAAGAACACTAAGTGGGAAAGGCTTAATGAAAATAAGTTTTAAGGTTTATAGAAAAAAACATACGCTTAATGACTTAAATATAATACTTATGGCTTCGTACTTGTTTAATAAGGTGACGAATCAATTTACAAATCCATTGTCATCATTTTTAGTCAAGAGATATAAAAATAAAAATCACCTCCAAATGAAACAACAAGGATTGCTATCGACAAGTAGTAATAGTAACTCTTCTTTAACAATTGATCCTGCATTAGTCGAATATAAACGTAAGTTTTCAGGAAGAAGATTTAAAGTTAATAGTGACAAAAAAAGATATAATGTTTTAATTTCTAGTATAGATTCAAGGAACTTCTTTGGGGGCTATATTGGAATGTTTAACTTTGCTAAGATTATTTATGAACTTGGAAATAATGTAAGAATCTTAGCTACAGATCAAAAAAGCATTTCCGTTGATGAAGTGAAAAAAATTCAAAATCATGATGAAAACCTCCGTGATTTTATAAGTAATATAGAGATTGAGACATGTTTTTCTGAAAGTGACGAAATTTCCATTTCGTCTGATGATGTTTTTGTGGCAACTTCATGGTGGACAGCACATATTGCAAATGAAGCAATAAAATTTACAAATAATAGTAAGTTTATATATCAAGCACAAGATTACGAACCCATTTTTTATGAACATGGGGGATATCGTGTGCTGGCTGAAGAAAGTTATAAATTAGATTTAATCCCATTGTTCTCTACTGATATTTTACAAAGGTATTTTATTGAAAATAATTTAGTCCGTGATAAAGGAGAATATTTTAATAATCCGGTATTGGATTTTCAATTAACAGTCAATAGTATTGAAGTGAAAAAGAAGAAAAAGCTTCTTTTCTATGCCCGTCCCCAACCTCATAATGCTAGGAATTTGTATCCAATAGGATTATTAGCGATTGATAAAGCTGTTGAGAAAGGTTATTTTTCAGAAAATGAATGGGAAATTTTCGGTATTGGAGGAGATGTTGGGGTGCAGTATTTACCTTCTGGAGCAAAAGTTAGTCATATTGGTAAATTCGATATGAGAAAATACAAAGAAGTGTTACCTCAACACGATTTAGGACTTTCATTGATGGATTCCCCGCATCCAAGTTTATTACCAATTGAAATGGCCTCTGCCGGAATGTTAGTTGTTACAAATACTTATGGAATTAAATCTCAAGAATACTTTTCTAATATTTCAACCAATATTTTAACAACAGAACCATATATTGAAAATATTGCGGATGGATTGATCCTGCAATTACAAAAAATTGATGATGTAAAGAATCGATACGAAGGAAGTAAGGTTAACTGGCCTCATGATTGGATGGAAGCATTAGATGTAGAAAAAGTAAAAAGAATTATTTCCAAAATAGATGCTAATAAATAAACTCATTCTCAGTTTATATAATTTAAGGAGGTATAGTTAAATTTTGAAAGGCATAATCTTAGCTGGCGGTAGTGGAACGCGACTTTATCCACTTACACGCTCAGTATCAAAACAATTATTGCCAATATATGATAAACCAATGATTTACTATCCACTATCTGTACTAATGTTAGCAGGAATCAAGGAAATCTTAATTATTTCAACACCTGAAGATACACCCCGCTTCGAGCAATTATTAGGTAACGGCGAGGAAATAGGAATCTCATTATCCTATGCTGTACAACCTTCTCCAGATGGACTTGCTCAAGCGTTTATTATAGGTGAAGAATTCATTGGTAATGATTCAGTTGCTCTTATTTTAGGTGATAACATATTCTATGGACATGGATTTACTAAAATGCTTGAAAAAGTTGCTCAACAAGAAACTGGAGCAACTGTTTTCGGTTACAATGTTAAAGATCCTGAGCGTTTTGGAGTAGTTGAATTTGATGAAAGTGGAAATGTCCTATCAATTGAAGAAAAACCCGCGGAACCTAAATCAACGTATGCAGTAACTGGTTTATATTTTTATGATAATCGTGTTGTTGAAATTGCCAAGTCAATCACACCTTCAGCTCGTGGTGAACTTGAAATTACCGATGTTAATAAAAAGTATTTAGAGATGGAAGATTTACGAGTAGAACTTCTTGGTCGTGGATTCGCATGGTTAGATACGGGAACCCATGAATCTTTATTGGAAGCTTCAATGTTTATTGAAACGATTGAAAGAAGGCAAAGTCTTAAAGTTGCTTGTTTAGAAGAAATTGCGTACCGGAAAGGGTATATCTCGAGAGAACATCTGCTAAAACTTGCTGAACCATTAAAGAAAAATAATTACGGAACATATATGATTGAATTAGCAAATCGAAAACTGTAAGGGGACTATAGAATGGGATTTATTAAGACAACTTTAAAAAATGCCTATCTTTTCGAACCAAATGTTTTTGGTGACCATCGAGGGTTCTTTATGGAAACTTATAATGATAGAGTGTTTAAGGAAAATGGTTTTAATTTTGAATTTATTCAAGACAATCATTCCATGTCGAGTGAGACTGACACTTTGAGAGGGTTACATTTTCAATTAGAACCTTATGCTCAAACAAAACTAGTACGGGTGACAAAAGGTGCAGTATACGACGTTATCGTTGACATTCGTGAAGGCTCACCAACCTACGGTAAATGGGAAGGGTTTGTTTTATCTGAAGATAATAAACACCAATTGCTGGTTCCCAAAGGATTTGCTCATGGTTATTGCACATTAGTAAAAGACACTGAATTCTTATATAAAGTAGATAATTACTACTCTCCTGAACATGATCGAGGCATAGCTTGGAATGATCCAGCTTTAAATATTAATTGGCCAACAAATAATCCAATTCTCTCTCAAAAGGATAAACATCATCCAGTCCTAAAAGATGCTGGTTGCCTATTTAAATATAACGGTGAGGAATGATAACATTATGAAGATTTTAGTGACTGGTGGCGCGGGGTTTATCGGAAGTAACTTTGTCAATTATATGGTCGGAAGCTATCCTGAATATCAAATTATTAATTTAGATGCACTTACATATGCAGGAAATTTAGAAAATCTTAAGGAATCTGAAGGGAAAAGTAATTATGGTTTTGTAAAAGGGGATATTACAGATCCCACGTTAGTAGATGCACTATTTAAAGAAGGTTTAGATATAGTTGTAAACTTTGCAGCTGAATCACACGTGGACCGAAGCATTACAAACCCAGGAATATTCATTAGTACAAATATTCAAGGAACTCAAGTTCTATTAGACGCAGCAAGAAAACATAAGATTAAAAAATATGTTCAAGTGTCTACTGATGAGGTATATGGTTCTTTAGGGGCTGAAGGTTATTTTACAGAAGAAACACCACTTGCACCAAATAGTCCATATAGTGCAAGTAAAGCTGGTTCAGATTTGCTTGTACAAGCGTATCATGAAACATATGGTTTGCCTGTAAATATTACAAGATGTTCAAATAACTATGGTCCATTTCATTTTCCTGAAAAACTTATTCCTTTAATGATCATCAATGCACTTAATGATAAACCTTTACCGGTTTATGGTGACGGTCAAAATGTTCGAGACTGGTTACATGTGGAGGATCATTGTCGTGCAATCGATCTTGTATTACATAATGGTCGTGTCGGAGAGGTCTATAATGTTGGTGGTCATAATGAAAAAACGAATATTGAGGTTGTGAAAGAAATACTAAAACAGCTTGATAAACCTAAATCGTTAATTAAGTATGTTGACGATCGTTTAGGACATGATCGACGATATGCAATTGACCCCACAAAACTCCAAACAGAGCTTGGCTGGGAACCGAAATATAATTTTGAAACGGGTTTGAAAGATACAGTCAAATGGTATATAGAAAATTCTTCTTGGTGGGAAAATATCCTTTCTGGTGATTATCAACATTATTACGAACAGCAGTATGGTAAGAAGTTGGTTAAGGAATGAATATTCTTGTAACTGGTGCCAACGGACAACTTGGACAAGAATTAGTTCTTCAGTTAAAAAACGTTAAAGTCGAACTCTTCTCGTATTCAAAACATGAGTTAGACATTACAAATTTAGCGAGTGTCTATCGAGTAACAAGAGAAATTCGGCCAGATATTATTATCAATGCTGCTGCGTATACAAAAGTGGATAAGGCAGAGTCTGAAAAAGAATTAGCTTTCAATGTAAATGCCTATGGACAAAGAAATTTAACTATTGCTGCTGAAGAAATCGGGGCAAAGATTTGTTATATCAGTACAGATTATGTTTTTGATGGCTCATCAACTGAGCCCTATGAAGAACACTCAATAGTAAATCCTATAGGTGTCTATGGTAAATCTAAATATTCTGGTGAACAATTAACACAAACCTTAAGCACAAAATATTTCATCGTCCGTACAGCTTGGGTTTATGGAGAATATGGTCCGAATTTTGTTAAAACTATGTTAAGGTTAGCAGAAGAAAAGACTGAACTGGGTGTAGTAAATGATCAAATAGGTTCCCCAACATATACTGTGGATTTAGCTGCTTTTGTAATAGAGCTTGTAATGACGGATCGATACGGAATTTACCATTGCACAAATAGCGGTACTTGTTCATGGTATGAATTTGCAAAAGCGATTTTTGAAGAAGTCGGCAAACAAATTAATTTAAAACCGTTAGCTACAGATCAATATCCAACACCTGCTAAAAGACCAAACTATTCAGTATTAGCGGATACAGCTTTAATAGCAAATGGATTCTCTCCAATGCGTCATTGGAGAGAGGGGTTAACAGATTTCTTGAATAAATTTCAAAAATAACAATCTCAGATTGTTATTTTTATTTTGGTTATATACAATGAAGAGGATTAGCATAAGGAGGATAATATGTTTCCGTCAATTAGTGTTCAAATAGTAACTTTTAATAACGAAAAAGACATCTTAGCATGTTTAAACTGTTTGGATTCTCAAACATATCCTATTCAAAAAGTAATTATTATTGATAATAATTCACAGGACAAGACTCTTGAGGTAATAAAGAATCTCGAAGATTTACATATTATTAAGAATAATAGTAATAACGGATTTGCAGGCGGTCATAATCAAGGAATTCAATTTACAAGATCCGATTATGTACTAGTACTGAATCCAGATGTTCGTTTACATCAAGATTATATTAAAAACATAATAAATTATATGGAAAAAGATCATAATGTGGGTATGGTGAGCGGAAAACTTTATAGAAATATAGAAAAGCGAATTTTAGATAGTACAGGTATTAGCATTAAGAAAAACCGTCGGGCTTTTGACAGGGGTTCTGGAGAAGTGGATGTTAAACAATATGATTTTTCGACCGATATATTTGGAGTATCAGGAGCGGCGGCAATCTATAGACGTGAGATGATAGAAGATGTTTCGTTAGAAAATCAATTTTTTGATGAAACATTCTTTGCTTATAAAGAAGATGTTGACGTTAGTTGGAGAGCACAGTTACTTGGTTGGAAGTCCGCATTTGTTCCAATTGCCATCGCAGAACACGAAAGAGGTTGGCAGGATAAAAAAAAGAGAAGTGAAATATCTTTATTCATCCGCAAGAAGTCCTATATTAATAGATATTATTACTTATTGAAAAATGATAAATTCCCTTATTTTATTTTACATTTGCCAATTATTCTTGCCTACGAAATCCCTAGTTTTTTATATGCCTTAATCAAAGAACCCAAATTACTAGGGTCATGGATATCCTTTAAGTTAGAATATAAGTCAATGCTCAATAAAAGAAAAGTAGCTATGAAGAAGAAGACTGTTGAAGATAGAGAAATTTATTCATACTTTAGAGGTATTTGGTGAAAGGTGGTAGTATAATGGACCTTAGTATTATTATCGTTAACTATAATACTAAATTACTAACGCTTAAATGTATTGAATCTATATATAGATCCAAATTGAACTACCTTTTTGAAATTTTTGTTGTAGATAATCATTCTTCCGATAATTCAGTTAACACAATAAAAGAAACCTTTCCGAAAGTAAAAGTCATTGAAAATAGAGAAAATGTAGGTTTTTCGAAAGCGAATAACCAAGCAATTAAGGTTTCAAAAGGAAGATATATTTTATTGTTAAATTCTGATACAATTGTCCATGAAACGACAATATCTACCATTATTCAATTTATGGATGATCACCAAGATGCCGGGGCAACTGGATGTAAAGTAGTTTTACCTGATGGTTCATTAGACAAAGCCTGTCATAGAGGTTTCCCAACCCCAACCGCATCCTTCTATTATATGACCGGTTTAGCTAAGAAGTTTCCGAAAAGCCCTAAATATAATCGTTATCATAAAAGCTATTTAAATATGAACAAGACACATGAAATCGATTGTTTAGTTGGGGCATTTATGATGGTTCGTAGAAGGATAATTGACGAAATTGGATTGTTGGATGAAGAATTCTTTATGTACGGTGAAGATATTGATTGGTGTTATAGAATAAAAGAAACCGGATGGAAAATTTATTATTGTCCGCATGTATCGATTGTACATTATAAAGGGGCAAGTAGCAGGAAGAAGCCTACTAAAATAGTATATGAGTTTCATAGGGCAATGTATATATTTCATCAAAAGCATTTTGCAAAGAAAAATAATGTTTTTATTAATTCTATAGTCTATACAGGAATAGCACTAAAGTTTACTACTGCACTCGCTTTAAACATATTAAAAAGAGCTCGTAATTCAAAATCTATCACAAATTAAGGTGAGTTTATGATCAGAGGAAGAGAAAAATTTTTGTCAAAGCTGTATATTTTAGTAGATTTCATTTTTATACAAGTTGCATTCCTTTTAGCTTGGGTTTTAAGATTTTACATTGAAGATGATGTTGCAAAAGGTTCATATTTATCAATTACAACATACTTTACTTGGAATATTGTATACACTTTTATTTATGTAATAGGATCTTTTTTATTTAAACAGTATGCCCCAAAGAGAAAAATGAAGTATGCAACAGAGGTCCTTAAAATTATTCAAGCACATGTGCTTAGTATGTTTATTCTTATTGGATTGCTTTTTACATTTAAAATTATTGATATTTCTCGACTGTTTTTAATTTATTTTTTAATCATAAGTATCATCATAAGTATTATTTATCGTTACATTGTTAAACAAATGTTAAGAAACTTACGAAGTAAGGGTTTTAATAAACACTTTGTTTTAATTGTTGGTGCAGGTAAGATTGGCACAAATTATGTGGAAAATTTATATAATCATCCTGAGTACGGGTTACATGTATTAGGTTTTTTAGATGATAGTAAAACTGAAGGATATTTTGATGGAAATCAGAATGTAAACATAATCGGTAAATTGAATGATTTGGAGAAGGTTTTATCTGAGAAGCTAATAGATGAGGTGATTGTTGCACTTCCTATTTCCGCTTATCAAAAATATAAGAGTATTATTTCAATTTGTGAAAAAGCCGGAGTAAGAGTTTCAATTGTTGCAGATTTTTATGATATTTTGCCTGCTAATCCGCACTTTGAACAATTTGGCGATTTACAAATTATTAATGCTAGAAGTGTACCACTAGATGAATATGTAAACAAAGTGCTAAAACGAGCATTGGATATTGTATTTTCGTTAATAGCAATTATAATTACATCTCCTTTACTAATTGTTATATCAATTGGATTGAAATTAACATCTTCTGGCCCAATATTGTTCAAACAAGAGCGTGTTGGTTTAAATCGAAGAACTTTTATTATGTATAAGTTTCGTTCTATGAGAATCATGGAGGAAGATTCTTCAAATACCCAGTGGACAGTTAAAAATGACCCACGACGAACGAAATATGGTTCATTTTTAAGAAAAACGAGTTTAGACGAATTACCACAATTTTTTAATGTTCTTAAAGGAGATATGAGTGTTGTTGGTCCCCGACCAGAAAGACCATTTTTTGTGAATCAGTTTAAAGAGGAAATTCCAAAATATATGATTAAACATCAAGTGCGACCTGGTATTACTGGATGGGCCCAAGTATGTGGATTACGGGGAGATACATCCATTATAGATCGTGTTGATCATGACATCTTTTATTTAGAGAATTGGACGATATTATTCGATATTAAAATTATATATAAAACAATTATTAATGGTTTTATAAACAAGAATGCCTATTAATAGAAAACCCTAACGTATCGGAGGCAAAATAACATGATCCTAGTGGTTGGCGGTGCAGGATATATTGGGAGTCATTTTGTAAAAGAACTTGTAAATAACTATGAAGTTGTCGTGTTAGATAATCTAAGTAGTGGTCACCGTTGGGCAGTCGACAATCGAGCCATTTTCGTTGAAGGAGATTTAGGTGATTTTAGTACGGTGCAAAAAGTCTTTGAAACATTTAAAATTGATGCTGTTGTTCACTTTGCTGCATTTAGCCTTGTTGGAGAATCCGAAGAAAATCCATTGAAGTATTACCATAATAATGTGTCATGTACGTTAGAACTATTAAAAGCAATGCAAAAGAACGGGATTGATAAGTTTATATTTTCATCAACAGCAGCTGTTTATGGTACTCCTAATGTTGATGCAATTGATGAAAACACACCTATTAACCCTATTAATCCATATGGACGATCAAAATGGATGGTTGAACAAATACTAAATGACTTCGCACAAAGTTATGGTATGAAGTACGTTACGCTGCGTTACTTTAATGCAGGAGGGGCTCATGATTCCTCAATAATAGGTGAGGATCATGACCCCGAAACGCACTTAATCCCAATCGTGTTGAGGCATTTATTAGGACAAACGGAATTAGTCTCTGTTTTTGGAACGGATTACGACACACAGGACGGAACTTGTATACGTGATTATATTCATGTTTCGGATTTAGCTAAAGCTCATTTACTTGCTTTGTATGCTATGTTAGAAGGTGAGTTAAAGACGGCTACTTATAATTTAGGAAATGGAAATGGCTATTCCGTCAAGGAAATTATTAGGACATGTGAAAAAGTAACAGGATTAAAAGCAAATATTAAGTTTGCTGATCGACGAATGGGAGATCCAGCAAGATTAGTAGCAAATTCCGGTAAAATATATCAAGATTTAGGTTGGAAAGCAGTTAATGATATTGAGGAAATAATAGAGAGCGCATGGAAATGGCATAAGTCTAAAGAGTTAATACACTCGGTCTGATACTAAGTAAATGCCAGAGAACAATAGAACTGTCGGGTACCATGGAAATTAACTCTACAGGTAACAACAAATCAAGACTATTCTAGTATTGTTTTTGGTAATCCATTACTGAAATAAATCTAGCATATTAACTAAGCACCTCTAACCAGGTGCTTTTTTATTTGCCAAATTGTCGAAACCTGCGGTAATGATTTCAGGGAACCATTTCAAGTTAAATGTTCAGAGAATACAAGATATAGCACCCGAAGGATTTTCCTTTGGGGTTTTATTAAAGAAGCGAGAGAAGTAGAATTATAGCGGAAGACTTTAAAGGGTCCTATTTAAAATAATACAGGAATAATACTAAGACTTTTATTAAATTGGTCGATAATTATTAAAAGGGGTTGAAATTTTGAAACAAATAAATATTGGAATAATTGTAGGCGTGTTAATGTTTTCGGGAATTGAAAATGACAAGGTGTTAGCTAAAATAGATGAAAAGAAACAAATGATTATTGTTTTTGATGAAGAGTTAAGTAAGGTTGAAATAGATAAGACAATTACTGATGTTGGTGGAGAAGTCACAGAAACATATGATGAAGTTGGAGTGGCAAAAGTCGAGATTGCGTCCGAATCAATTGATGAACTACTAAATGATACCTCAGTTAAATATGTAGAAGAAGATATTATTCTAAAGCAAAGTGCTCAAATTGAAGACTACGGTATTCAAACTACTAAAATTCCAAATGCCTGGAATTCAGGATATACAGGTAGAGGTGTGAAAATTGCTGTTGTAGATTCTGGAATTGCTTTGCATAATGATCTTTTTATTTCCGGTGGAGTATCTACTGTCGATTACACGTCTTCCTATATAGATGATCAGGGTCACGGAACACATGTGGCAGGCATTATTGGAGCACGAAATAATAGTTATGGAGTCAAAGGTGTCGCTTACGAGTCTGATATATATGCAGTTAAATCATTTAATCAAGATGGCGAAGCATTTTTGTCTGATATCATTGAAGGAATAGATTGGGCTATAGAAAATGATATGGATATCATTAATTTAAGTGCAGGTACCCAGACTGCGTCTTCCGCTTTTCATGCTGTCATGGACAAAGCTTATAACAGTGGTTTACTAATAGTTTCAGCAGCAGGAAATGACGGTAATATTGATGGATCAGGTGATACGGTTGATTTTCCTGCTCGTTATGATTCAGTCATTGGTGTATCTGCATTGGATAGTTATTTAAACCGAGCTGACTTCTCCTCTACCGGTTCAATGGTAGAAATTGCGGCTCCAGGAGTTCGAATATTAAGCACTTATTTAGATAATCAATATGCTTACATTAGTGGCACTTCCATGGCAGCCCCTTATGTATCAGGCGAACTTGCTCTAATGATCCAAGCATATCCTCATTTAAGTAATAAAGAAATTCGTAAAGTAATGATTGAGCATACGATGGACTTAGGACAGAGTGGAAGAGATGCTTTTTATGGATATGGTTTAATGCAGGCTTCTTCTTTTACTCAACCTATTAATATAATTGAAGAAAACCCAGTAACTAGTTTAATAGTAAGTAAAACTAATATATTTGGAATGCCTTCTGATAATGTAAGTATCTCTGCATTTGCCACTTATAAAAATGGTGAAACAAAAGATGTATCTAGTTCAGCGACATGGACCACAGCAGATAGGAGTATTGCAACGGTTACTAGTGGACAAATAGTCATGGGGAATTACGGAAGCACGACAGTGACTGTTAATTTTGGAGGACAATCTGCAATTATTACTATTAACGTGATTTCGGAAGAGAATCCAGTTGTAAAACTAGAAACTGATAAATCAAATATTTTAGGAACACCAGGAGACTTTATGCAAGTAACAGCTATGGCTACATTCAAGAGTGGAGAAAGTGAAGTTGTGACGGATGAGGCCCAGTGGAGATCTGAAAACGAGAGTGTGGCTACAGTATCAGATGGTAGAATAGATTTCGTTAATTATGGAATTACAACGATCAACGTGACATACAAAGAACATACTTCTGCGATCATGGTCAATATCCCTAATCCTCAAACTAAACCAATAGGTGAAAATTTTAAAGACATCACTTCGTTTTATGAACCAGCAGTAGACTATTTAATACGACAACAAATTACCAGTGGTCTTTCAGAAAATGAATTTGGTGTAAAAAGAAATATTATTAGAGCTGATGCTGCTATATGGTTAGCGAAAGAACTCAAATTAAATATAGCAGAAGCACCAGCTTCTGGTTTTGTAGATGTTCCGAAGCGTGCAATTGGTGCAGTAAATGCACTTAAACAAGCTGGTATAGTAGGTGGGAAGAGTAAAACGTTATTTGGTGCCAATGATAATTTATCCCGGGGTGAAGTAGCTATTATTTTACAAAGAGCTTATGGATTAACTTATACGGGCACTTCATCTAAATTTACTGATGTATCTTCTCGCTATAAAGATGCGGTGAATGCTTTGGTGGACAACAATGTAACTGATGGAATTTCATCAACAAAATTTGGTGTAACATCAAATATTACTAGAGGTCAACTTGCTGTGTTTATGTATCGACTTTCTGAAAACTAGAAGAAGTTTTAGTGTTACAAATATTGTTGAATTTTTATAAAAATACATTTTTTATTTATAAATAAAGCCAAGCAGTTAGGGGTTTAATACCCATAGCTGCTTGGCTTTTTTTAGTTATTATTAAATTAGTATTAGTTAGGAACGTTAACTTTAATAGTTTGTGAAGCAAATACATTGTTGTTGCCTTCAACTTTAGCAGTTACAACGATTGTACCTTCAGATCCTGCAGCAACATTTGTCGCAGTGATTGAACCTGCATTAATTGCAAGTGCTGTTAAATCAGCTTGTACACCAGAGTAAATTGCTTGAAGTGAACCCAATTTAATGTCATCAGCAGTTAATCCAGCAGTTGTACCTTTTACATCGATGAAGATTGTTCCTGCTGCATCAATTTCCGCTTTGTAGTCAGTAGAAGATAATGTAATACCTTCTGCTTTTAATACTTGAGCGTTTAATGCTCCAGCAGTTTTTACTTCTTCAACTTCTTCAAAATTGATAGCTGTAATTGAAGGAGTT
The DNA here is from genome assembly GCF_057785155.1 of Paenisporosarcina sp. NCBI lineage: Bacteria > Bacillati > Bacillota > Bacilli > Caryophanales > Caryophanaceae > Paenisporosarcina > Paenisporosarcina sp. The sequence continues at coordinate 109,284 of NZ_JBYNRN010000025.1, read as the reverse complement.
GTATCAGTTACAGTTACTAGAGTTGAAGCTCTAGTCACACCACCTTCTTTTATTACAAGGTTAGCTGTACCAGCATCGATACCAGTAACCGTGATGTTTCCATTTGCAGCTACAGATACCGTTGCAACATCAGTGTTTGAAGAAGAAACAGTGTATTTTGTTCCAGCTACTGCATTGTTAGTGAAGTCTGTTTCAGCGCCAATTAAGAATCCTTCAGCGTTGTATTTATTCCATACAACTTGAACACTTTGATCTTCAGATCCTTTGATAACATCTAATGCTAAGTCAGCAGAAGGAGATACTGTCTCTAGTTTACGTGAAGCTACAACAGCATCATCTGATACTAGAACATTTACAGACTTAAGTGTAGTGGTGCCAACTTTAAGGTCAAGTACAGTTGTACCTTTTGTTAATGCAGTTACTGTTTCAGTCGCTTTACCATCAACAAATGTTAGAGTTGAAGAGCCGTTTGCAATTGCAGCGTTTGCAGATACTACTGAAAGATCTCCTTCAAATTCATCTCCGAATTGATCTACCACTGTGAAATCAACGGCTTGAGTTTTTGTTGCAAGCAATTTTACTTCTGAAGTAGTAGCAGTTGCAGAATCAGCTTTACGAGCTTCAGATACTACAGTCAATGGTACTGATACAGTTGCTTCGTCTACAGAAGCAGTGATAGTTACTGTCCCTGCTTGAATAGGTGTTACTTCACCAGTAGTTGCATTTACTGAAGCAACTGATGGATTAGAAGATTTATAAGTAACAGTTGTTGGATTGTTTACAGTTGCACCACTTAGAGTAGTAGCTTTAGTTGCAACAACGTCTACTGTACCGTCTTGTACAGATACTTTTCCGCTAGTAACTTTTACATCGCCTTGATTAATTGTTACATCAGAAAGACCAGTAATGAATGTATCGAAATCTAAAACTTCAACTTTAGAAAGCTCAGATTCATAGCTTACGCCATCTTTAGTGATGACTACTTTGTATGAGAAATCAGCAGTTAGAGCAGATTCTTTTAATTCACCAGTTGCAGCATCTTGGATAACTGCATTATTTGTAGATTGGAAGTCTACTGCATATCCTGCATCAACTAAAGATTTAACACTAGCAGTTTTGCCACCGTTTATTGTAAAACCAAGGAATTGACCATCTGTGTCGTTATCAACACGAGTAGTTGTTGCATCAACTGAAGAAACTTCAACTACAGCGTTAGCTGTTTCAGCTTTGTAAACAAAGATTGCGAAGTCTCCACGTTTAATCGCATCACCCGTACCAAATTGTGTAACTGTTTTACCAGAAGTGATCCCAGCTTCAACAAACCCAGCAACTGCTTCAGCATAACGAGAATTCACGTCAGTGAATTTTAATTTAGAAACATCACCTTTTAAGTTGTATGCTTTTGCGTTAGCCATGATTAAAGCAACTTCACCACGAGTTAATTCATCTTCAAAACCAAATCTTGTAGTTGTTTTACCATTAATAATCCCAGCTGCTTTTAATGAATTAATCGCAAGTGCTGCACGTTTTGGAACATCAGAAAAACCAGATTCTGCAGCATTTTTGTCATCGTTTAATCCTAAAGCGTTAGCAAGAATAATTGCAGCATCGCCACGTTTGATTGTTTGTTGTACACCATATTGTGTTTCAGTTAAACCTTTTGAAAGGTTTTCAGAAACTAAGTAATCTACTGCTTCTTGGTACTTTGTTCCAACATCTGAAAATGCTGCCGTTGATGCGTCATTAGCTGATGCAACTGGAACGATTGCAGATGCAACCAAAGTTGCAGTAGCTGCTGAAGCAACGAATTTAGAATAATTCTTGTATTTGTAAGACATTAATATTTCCTCCTATGTACCGCCATTTAAGGTGGCTTGCTTTTAGATGAACATTCTTAAAAAGTTCACTCTTATTATTCTATATAACTTTCTTGAATTTACTATAGGGAATTAATGGTGATTATGCCATTAACCATTGGTTAAAATGATACAGTGTGAAAAGTATTAGTACCTATATAAATTTCTGATAAATTAAAATTATAAATTATAAAAATGTGATAATTTAGTGGTCTTTTGTTTAAAAACATCATGTTGGTACTAAACAGATAATAGTGGAAAAATATGTTATCATTTATTAATAGATTCAAAATATATAAGAAAAGAGGTAAGAAATTGAGAAAAGAAATTGCCTCCATATATTATGTGAGATTTTTAGCCATGCTCATGGTGGTCTTAGTACATACGACTGCTCAATATCATCACTTATTTGATGTTCCATCTGTACAAAATATATTTTATTTCTTTTTAAATAACATCATCCGTGTAGAGGGTGGAATGTTTGTAATGATTATGGGGATTGTCTTTTTCTATATGTATCGTGATCGACCGTTTACTGTGGAAAATCTATTGTCCTATTGGAAAAAGCGCGTGGTGTACATATTAATCCCTTATATCATATGGTCGTTAATTTATGAGGTAGAGATGTGGTACTACCAAGATCGCATCCTCGTATGGAGTGAGGTATTAAATCGAATTGCACTAGGTCAGAGTAAATATCAATTGTACTTTATTTTTATTGTGGTCCAATTTTATATAATTTTCCCGGTATTAATGGTAATGGTTCGTAAGTGGGATTTCTTCCGAAAGTATATTTGGGTGTTTGGAATACTTATTGAGTATGCTTACTTCCAATATATTGTTCGTGTAGGTTATATTGCGACTCCATTATTGTTTACTAAGCTAAGCCCATATCTGCTAGGAGCATGGATTGGTCTTCACTATGAATCTTTAGTGGAAAAAATGACAAAATGGAAGATGATCATAACGGGGATTATAGGGTTCGGTTTTGGATTTATCTATGTATTTATTCGATATCGTAATACTTATTTTGAACGGTTAGCCATTGAAGATGATGTATATAAAGTCTTTGGCATACTCTTCATGGTTATTGGAAGCTTTTTCTTCTTCTATATGGCTGAGTTTTTGGTGAGAAAATTAAGTGACAAGTCTAACCATCGCATGCGAAGTGTAGCCTATTACTCATTTGGCTATTATTTAATGCATCCTTTGGTCTTATTTCAAGTGATGACATACTTCCCAACACGCGTTTTGCCGATGCCATGGCATTTTACAATTGCCTTGCAATATATCTTAACAATCATATTCTGTTATCTAATCATCTGGTTATTTCACCGATTTGTTCCATTTGCGAATTTTGTATTTGGTAAGCTACCAAAAGAATCACCTTTGGTTTGGCAAATCAACAAATAATACATGTAAAAACCAGCAACGAAATCTGTTGCTGGTTTTTTTGAAACTTACTTATTCAAATAATGTCTAACCGAGTAAACGACCATCATATGACCTCTTGGTGTCCAATGAAAGCCTAATAACGGATCAATTAAGCCGCTTTTTGTCAATAAGGAATCTGACGAACCACCAGCTTTATGTATTGCATTTGCATAGTTATCAATCAAAGTTACCTTTTGAGCTTTTGCTACCTTGCGAATAATGTTGTTATAGCTATTTTCCCAAGCCCTAATCCCGCCTTTATCGGCATACAACAGTTTAATAAGTGGGTTATTTTTAGACTGTATATTGTAATAGACGGTTTCATTTACAGGTAGGTTAGTCATAAGAATGACTTTGCTTTTCTTGGATTTTAATTGTTTGACCATACTAGTTAAGTTTTTTTCAAATTGCAATTTACTGACTTGAGGTTGTTTTGTATCAGGGCGAATTAAAGCATCGTTAATACCAAACATAACAACTACTGTAGACGGATTTTTATCTAAAACCTCATTCTTGAATCGCTTCATTGCTCCAGCAGTCGTATTTCCACTAATTCCTGCATTTGTTGCTTCAACAAGTTTAGGCCAATTATAATCTGCGTAACCAGGAAATTGTTTGCCAAGGTAAGATCCAGAAGTATTACTATCTCCAAATGCAATGACTCCACCTTTAATGTTTGCCTCAGTTGAGACGCTAAAATTGGGAGTTAGTAGTACGAAAATAAGTAAACTAACTATAATTTTTTTCATAATGTCATCCTTCACTTAAGTTATTTCCATTATTAGGATAGCACACTGTTTTAAAGTTTTTAATAGATTTTGAGATTGTAAAAATATAATAGTTCAAAAGAATAAGTAAATTATTTGTCGAATAATTGTATATTACTAGACATTTGTCGAACACGTAATTCTATTTATCTAGATTTCCATCCTTACTAAAATTTGTAATGAAAATGTAATATTAGGAAGTCTAAAAAGTATTTTAAATAGTCGGAATATATGTTAAATTTCATTTTGTCACATACTTTAGACAGAAGTTTAATATTGTTGTAAAGTTCGTCTAATAAGTGAAACACGACTAGGGAGGAAAGTAGATTGGGAATGAAGAGAAAAAATATGATTCTCGCAATTGCTACAACACTTGCACTTAGTACGGCGTCATTTGGGGTACCTGCTCCGTTAGCAGCAACTCAACTGGCTAAACAAATACCAGCTATTCAAATGCAGAAACCAGCATTGAAAGTGCCGGAGAGATTAATTGCACCAGAGAATGCGAATGAAATTGTTCGTATTATTGTAGAGTTAGAGAAAGCTCCAGCGATTGAAGCGGCAACAAAAAAAGGGAAACTCTATAAGGATCTTCCTAAATCAGAGCGTAAGGGTTTAGAAGCATCAATTAAGTCTGATCAAAAGAATGTAAAAGATAAAGTTAAAGGCAAATCTAAAAATATTAAATTTAAAGAAGAATTTACAACAGTATTCAATGGATTCTCTGCTGAAGTATCTGCTGGCGATGTTGCTAATATTGCTCAAACAGAGGGTGTAAAAGCAGTATATGAAACGAACGAATATATACGTCCGACTGAAGAGCCAAACATGGTTCATTCAAAAGAATTGGTACAAGCCCAATTAGCTTGGGAAAAATATTCATTTAAAGGTGAAGGAATGGTCGTGGGCGTAATTGATACAGGAATTGACCCAAGCCACCGAGATATGATTTTATCAGCTGAGACAGAAGAAGAGATTACTTCTGAAGAAGTATCTGCGTTAGTTAATGCTGGTGAAATTGAGCCAGGAAAATACTACACAGATAAAGTTCCATATGGTTATAACTATATGGACGGAAACCAAGAAGTTCGTGATTTAGGACCAGATGCTTCGATGCATGGGATGCATGTATCTGGTACGGTTGGAGCAAATGGTGATGAAGAGAATGGCGGTATTAAAGGTGTAGCACCAGAAGCTCAACTTTTAGCGCTAAAAGTTTTTGGGAATGATCCACTTTTCCCGTCAACATTTGGTGATATCTATGTAAAAGCGATCGATGACGCAATTAAACTTGGTGCAGACGTTATTAATATGTCCCTTGGTGCTACTGCAGGTTATGTAGATAACTCGAATCCTGAACAAATGGCTGTTACGAGAGCCCAGGATAATGGTGTGTTAGTTGCTATTTCTGCTGGTAACTCAGATATGTATGGATCAGGTAGTTGGTATCCGTATGCGGATAATCAAGATTATGGTTTAACTGGTTCTCCATCTGTATCTGAAGATTCTTTTGGGGTAGCTTCTTTTGAAAATGATGTTATTACAGCTGCAAGCTTCACTTATGCATTTGATGGCCAAGAAAATGGTCGAGCTTTATTACTATTAGCAAATGATCAAGACCCAAATAAACTTCCAGAAGATTCATATGACATTCAATTTGCAGGATTAGGTACTCCTGCAGAATTTGAAGGCAAGGATTGGGAAGGGAAATTTGCCTTAGTTTCTCGTGGATCAATTGCTTTTGTTGAAAAAGGACTAAACGCTCAAGCAGCAGGAGCGGCAGGTATTATCGTTTATAATAATGCGGCAGGTACCATTAACATGGCTTCGGATCCTTCTATCGATATTCCTTATATGTCTACATTACAAGCTGATGGTTTAGCGATGAAAGCTGGCTTAGATGCAGGTAAATCAGTTAGTGTAAGCTTTGATGGCAAGTATTTGGAAACTCCTAATGGCGAAAAAGGTAAAATGAGTTCATTCACGTCATGGGGACCAACACCTAACTTAGATTTCAAACCTGAAATCACAGCTCCGGGGGGGAATATTTTCTCTACATTAAACAATGATTCATATGGCTTAATGAGTGGAACTTCAATGGCTGCACCACATGTAGCAGGTGGCACAGCGCTCGTGATGGAACGTGTGAATGAAGAATTTGGCTTATCTGGATCAGATCGAGTACAGTTTGCGAAAAATCTAATGATGAATACTTCAAAACCCGTTGAATTAAAAGCAGGTCAATTTGTTTCACCTCGTCGACAAGGTGCTGGAATTATGCAGCTTGCAAATGCTCTTGAAACCGATGTTATGGTTACAAATGCAGCTACTGGAGAAGCAAAAGTGGCGTTAAAAGAAATTTCAAATGGTCAATTTGGCTTTACTTTAAATGCTCAAAACTTCAGTGATGAAGAAAAAACGTATCAAGTAAGTGTTCAATTACAAACAGATATGCCAATCAATGCTGGAGCAAACTTCGTTACAATTCCAAACAATGCATCTTACGGTTCATATGTTATGGACGGAACGGATGCAGTAATTAATGTTCCAGCAACAGTAACTATTCCTGCAAATGGTCAATCAGAAATTGAAGTGTCAGTGGATGCTTCTGGCTCTGCTTGGTTAAACGATTACTTTACAAATGGTTACTTCATTGATGGATTTGTATCATTATCGCATCCAAATGAAGATATTTCAGGAAATGTTCCGTTAAATGTTCCTTTCTTTGGATTTAATGGTTCATGGGATGATGCTTCTATCTTTGATTTAAATGCTTGGGATGATTTAACGTATTGGGGCTACCAAGGGCTTGCAGATGAAAAAGGTAATTATATTGCTGGTCCATCTTTAGGTGAAGATTTCGATCCATCGAAATTTGCATTCTCGCCAAATGGTGATGGCAATATCGACTTAGCAATTCCTGTTTACTCTTTACTAAGAAATGCGAAAGAATTTGAAGTGAATGTTTTAGATGCAGATGGCAATAAACTTCGTACGATTCGTACGGAGAAAAACTTACAAAAAGACTATATCGATTCTGCAACCAATCCTGCATACACGTACAATCCAGCAACTGGATGGGACGGAATGATTAACGGCAAGAAAGCTGCAGATGGTCAATATCAAATCCAATTACGTGCTGTTATTGACTACCCGGGTGCGGAGTGGCAATCAATTGAGTTTCCGATTGTTGTAGATACAGTGAAGCCAGTAGCAGATATCAAATACGACAAGAAGAAACAACTTCTTTCTGTTGCAAAACTAGCTGATAATGAAAATGGAATTGGCATTGATCGTATTGAAGTATTAGTAAATGGAGAAGAAGTTGCGGAAGAAACGACTCTAGAATCATATCAATTCGAAGAAGATATTAAGAAAAATGATGTAATCGAAGTTCGAGTATGGGATATCGCTGGAAATGTAATTTCAAAATCATTTAAGGGTCATGGGAATCCAGGTGATGAAGAAGATGGCGAAGAACCTACGGAACCTGGTACACCAGGTGGGGCTGATCCAGGAGATGGAGATTCAACTCCAAATGAGCCAGAAACAGTAGAACCAGTTATCTATATCGACTCTCCAAGTTTCTTCGGATACAACACTTCTTCACAAGTTGAAGTAAGTGGAGCGGTGGAAGACGCTTCAAACATTGTTTCATTGAAAGTGAATGGCGAGACAGTGACTTCATTTGATGGCGTTAATTTCTCACATACTTTAACACTTGAAGATGGTGTACAAGTTGTAAATGTAGAAGCGATCGACGAATTTGGTAACACGATGGCGATTTCGCGCAGAATTTTTGTGGACACAACAAAACCAACTGTTGAAGCGGTAAAATCATCATTGCCTAAAACAGTTAAATCAAATGCTGCTAACCCAGTCATTAAAGTAAAAGTCGGAGACAACTTTGATGAAGTACGTGTTTATTTAAATGGTAGCGAAGTATTCTACAAACCAATTTCTGAGCCTTACGCAATGTTAGGTTACGAACAAACAATTGACATTGAATTACCATTAGTATCTGGTAAGAATTCATTTGAATTAAAAGTGGTTGATTTAGTAGGTCATGAAGCCACACAAAAATTCTCAGTTTCTAAACAAGGTAAATAATGAATAAAAGAGTCAGCAAAACGCTGGCTCTTTTATCTTAATAAATGCTTAGTGAATAATTTTTTAAAAGTGCAAACGATTGCATTGGTTTATCTGCGAATATTTTTCTAGACTTATGTAAGCGATTGCAAAATAAAACAAGGGGAGGAAACATGGCAGTGAAAATATCAAGAAATACAAAGCGCAAGTTCTCGATTTTTATGGTTATGATGATGATTCTGAGTATATGGCTACCATTTGTGCCAGCTAGACAGGCACTTGCGGTAGATACGGTAAAGACCAATGAGGTTGAAGCAACTGAATCGGCAGACCGCCAAGTCCGTTTTACGTATATTCGAGAGGATGAAAACTTTGGCGAATGGAACATTTGGGCATGGAACACAGGCGTTAAAGATGATCAAATTGATTTCGAAACGAAAGAAGGTAGTGAAGCAACTGTTCATATTGCTGTTGCGCCTGAAACAGAACAATTTGGCTTTGTTCTTCGAAGTACGTATGACTGGAACACAGCACAAAAAGAGTTTGGAGATCGTTTTATTCAAGTAAATAAAAACGACTCATTGACGAAAGCTTACATCACAAGTGGAGTTGAGCAGATTCGAATCGTCCCTGATGGGTCGGCTCCTGTTATTAATCAAGGTGATGCGACGTTTTATTACCGTGATAAAGACCTTTTCACAAACGATGCGATGCATACGATTGAAAAAGTGGAGTTAAAGTTTAATGGAGAAATAAAGGAAATGACGTACGAACCTGAGAATGAGAGATTTGTCCTTTCTTACAATGACATTCCTAATGGGGAAACACCATACTCATTCCTTGTAACAAAAGATGGGGGTACAACTGAAGTAAGCGATCCTTACAATACAGTGGACGGTGTTTCAACGATTGATTTCCGTCAGGCAGATTTAACGGTGTCAGGTTCAGTAGAACCCGCAGCTATTGACTACAATCAAAACGCGGTATTATCTGTTGATATTGAAGGAATGACAAATGATGTAACGATTACGAAAATCTTTGCGGATGCGTCTTCTTTAGGAGGGTCAGATAAGCTTGAGATCGATCCTTCATTAAAAGAAATTGCAATTGCAGTGGATGATGATACAACAGCAGGGATGAAAACAATTCCATTAACAGCAGTAGATTCTTATGGAAACAATTACGAAGGTTCGACGCAAGTGGAAGTGAAAACGAGACAATTGGCAGGAGATGCTGATTTTGATTGGGACGAGTCCGTGATTTATTTTATGTTAACGGATCGATTCTTTGATGGCGACTCTTCTAATAATGATCCTTACGAGCTTAACTATGATTCGACTAAACGTGGGACCTATCAAGGTGGGGACTTAAAAGGAATCACGACAAAGCTCGATTATCTTGATAATCTTGGTGTCAATACGATTTGGATTAGTCCAATTGTCGAAAACGTTAAATATGATGTTCGTTCTGGCGAAAACGGTGAACCCTACTATGCTTATCATGGCTATTGGGCTAACAATTTCGGGGAATTAAATCCGCATTTCGGCACGATGGAAGATTTCCATGACTTAATTGATGCTGCTCATGCCCGAGACATGAAAATCATGGTCGATGTGGTATTAAATCATACAGGTTATGGCTTAAAAGAAATTGATGGGGACATGGTGAATCCACCTGCAGGTTTCCCAACAGATGAAGATCGTTCTAGATTTAGCAATATTGTCCGTCAAGGAGCTGATATTGGAACAGATGAAGTGGTGGGTGAATTAGCTGGTCTACCTGATATTAAGACAGAAGATCCTGTTGTTCGTCAGCAAATCATTGATTGGCAAACAAGCTGGATTGACCAAGCTACTACGGAAAAAGGGAATACGATTGACTACTTCCGTGTAGATACAGTGAAGCATGTTGAAGATGCAACATGGATGAAGTTCAAAAATGTGTTAACAGAGAAGAAGCCTGAGTTTAAGATGATTGGTGAAGCTTGGGGTGCCGATGTTAACAATAATCTAGGTTATCTTGAAACAGGAATGATGGATTCATTACTAGATTTCGCGTTTAAAAATACAGCTCGTAATTTCGTAAATGGCCAGTTGAAAGCTGCGAATGATGCACTGGTTTCACGTAACGGAAAACTTGATAATACCGCTACATTAGGGCAATTCCTTGGTAGTCACGATGAAGATGGATTCTTGCATTCTTTAGCAGGAGATGAAGGTAAGTTAAAAGTTGCTGCATCTCTTCAAGCTACTGCAAAAGGTCAGCCCGTTATTTATTACGGCGAAGAGCTTGGGTTAACTGGAGCAAATAACTACCCACAATACGATAATCGCTATGACTTTGCCTGGGATCAAGTTGAAAACAATGATATTTTAGATCACTATACGAAAGTTCTTAATTTCCGAAGTGATCATTCGAAAGTGGTTGCTAAAGGAGAGCGAACTTTTGTAGGTGGATCTGATAAAGATCAGTTCCTGCTGTTCTCTCGAGCGTATAACGATGAATCTGTGTACGTTGGTTTAAATGTTGCGGAAGAAGAAAAAAAGGTAACATTAACGGTTGATTCACCAGATGCTGTGGTAACTAACCATTATTCGGGTGAGGTTTATGAAACGAATGAAGCAGGAGAAGTTCTTTTAACACTTCCAAGTAGAGCTGAAGGTGGTACGGTTTTATTAACAACTGAAGGTGGCAATATTACTGGAGCGGTTGTTACTGAAGATGGCGATGTAGAAGTTGAACCGATTCCAGCTAACAACATTCGCATTCACTATAACCGAGAAGACAATGTTTATGAAAACTATGGTGCATGGCTTTGGAATGATGTCGCTTCACCTTCGGCTAATTGGCCGGTAGGTGCAACTATGTTCGATAAAACCGACAGTTATGGCGCGTACATTGATGTTCCACTAGCTGACGGTGCGAAAAATATTGGTTTCCTTGTTATGGACATAACAAAAGGGGATGCCGGTAAAGATGGTGGCGACAAAGGCTTTACGATTGCTTTGCCTGAAATGAACGAAATTTGGATTAAGCAAGGTTCAGATAAAGTGTATATGTACGAACCGGTTGATTTACCAGAAAACACGGTCCGTATTCACTACACACGTGATAATGCGGATTACGAAAACTTTGGTGTATGGAATTGGGGGGATACGGCAGCTCCTTCTAGTAATTGGCCAACGGATGCAGTCGATTTAGATGGAGTCGACCGTTATGGTGCTTACGCAGATATCGAGTTGAAAGAAGATGCCAAGGATATTGGGTTCTTAATTGTTAATGAAGAGACACAAGAAAAAGATGGTGGAGATAAGTCATTAAACTTACTAGATAAGTATAATCACTTATGGATTAAGCAAGGTGATGATACGGTTTATATTTCTCCTTATGAAGAAGTAGCATCAGGAATTGTATCTGGTGAAGTCATTTCTGAAGATACCATTCTATTAGGATTTACAATGACTGAAGGGTTAACAACTGAAATGTTGAAAACGGATTTAGTGATTACAGATATCGATGGAACAGAAGTTGTTGCCGAAAGTGTTGAAATAACTGGAGACACATCGGTTGAAGTGAAATCAACTTTCGCTTTAGACAAACTTCCATTGTCGATTACCTATGCAGGTAGAACTGTTTCAGCTTCGACAGGATGGAGATTACTAGATGAAATGTATGCGTACGATGGGGATGATTTAGGTGCGACATACAAAGATGGCAATGCCACATTAAAATTATGGGCTCCAAAGGCTAGCAAAGTGGTTGCGAATTTCTTTGATAAAGATGACGCGGCAACGCCAATTGGCAGTGTAGATTTAACAATTGGTGAACAAGGTGTTTGGTCAAAAGAGGTTCTACCAAGTGACTTAGAAGTATCGGATCTTAAAGGATATTATTATCAGTATGAAGTCACAAATGATGGCGTAAGAAAAACTGTATTAGATCCTTATGCTAAATTAATGGCAGCATTTACTGTAAATACAGAAGGAAATGCAGGTCCGGACGGCGATACTGTTGGGAAATCTGCTATTGTTGATTTAAGTGGTACGAACCCAACAGGTTTCGGTCATGCCAAAATTGATGGATACGAAAAGCGGGAAGATGCGGTCATTTACGAAGTTCATGTTCGTGACTTTACATCTGATCCTTCGATTGAAAAGGACTTAAAATCGAGATGGGGGTCTTACAAAGGTTTTATTGACAAACTCGACTATATTAAGTCTTTAGGTGTTACTCATGTTCAGCTACTTCCGGTCATGGCTTGGTATTATGGCGATGAAACGAATATGGATGAGCGGGAACTCGAATATTCAGCGGGTGGCAATGAATACAACTGGGGCTATGACCCACATAATTACTTCTCACCAGATGGTGCGTATTCAGAGGATGCAACTGATCCTGAACTTCGCGTAAAAGAGCTGAAAGAATTAATTGACGCAATTCATGATGCTGAGATGGGTGTCGTGTTTGATGTTGTCTACACGCATATGGCGAAAGCTAGCCAATTAAATGATATTGTGCCGAATTACTATGCGTTCCAAGATTCGAAAGGTAATTTCTTAGGCGGTTTTGGTAACAACTTGGCAACGAATCATACAATGGCTGAAAAGCTGATGGTGGATTCAGTGAAGTATTGGTTTGAAGAATACAAAATTGATGGCATGCGATTTGATATGATGGGTGACGCGACGTATCCTTCAATTCAAAATGCGTATGATGCAGCCGCTTCTGTAAATCCCGATGCATTATTTATTGGCGAAGGTTGGAGAACGTTTGCTGGTCATATTGCTGACCCTTCACTTACAGGAATGGGTGCAGATCAAGACTGGATGGACAAAACGGACGATGTTGGCGTATTCTCTGACGAAATCCGCAACGAATTGAAATCCGGTTTCGGTTCAGAAGGTGAGCCAAGATTTATAACAGGTGGCGCACGAAACATTACGACCATTTTCAATAACATCAAAGGTCAGCCATCGAATACAGCTGACGACGATCCAGGCGATATGGTTCAATACATTGCTGCACATGATAACTTGCCGTTATACGATGTGATTGCTCAATCTATTAAAAAGGATCCAGTAATTGCTGAAAATAATTTAGAGATTCATAAACGTATTCGTATTGGGAACTCGATGATTTTAACGTCCCAAGGAACAGCATTTATTCACGCTGGTCAAGAATATGGCAGAACAAAGCAATGGTTAGGCGAAGGCGTGCCTGAACAGAAATATCATGAGCTAAGTGATACATACGGAAATTCGTTTGGATACTTCATTCATGATTCGTATGATTCTTCGGATGCGATTAATAAATTCGATTGGGAAAAAGCAACGAATAAAAAAGAGTTTAAAGTGAATACAACTACTCGAGAATTCACAGAAGGTCTAATTAAATTACGTAGATCTACTAATGCTTTCCGATTAGGAGATAAGGAATTAGTAGATTCAAATGTAACTTTATTGGAATTCCCTGAGATAAATGAGTCTGATTTAGTCATTGCTTACGAAAGTAAGTCGACAGATAACACAGGGGATTACTACGTATTTGTAAATGCAGATACAGAAGCTCGGAACTTAACTTTGGGAGATTTGGATTTATCCAAAGGAGATGTCTTAGTCGATAGTGATGAAGCGGGAACGAAGAAAATTCATAAGAAATCAGGCTTTACATTAACGAAAGATACGTTAACGATTGATGCTTTAACAACTATTGTGATTAAAGTGGATCATAAGGATAAAAAGAAACCTAATAAAGATAACAAAAATTCTAAGCCTAACCATCCAGTAGCTGATATTCCACGGAAGAAGTAAAGATGTTATGATTATTGGAATAAAAAGGTGAGGAGCTGTTGAAGTGCCAGTTAACGTATACTTTAATTTCAATGGAAACTGTAGAGAAGCCGTCGAGTATTATGCAGAAGTTTTTGGACAAGAAACACCTGAAATTTCTAAGTTTGGTGATAATCCAAAAGATCCTAATTTTGTTCTACCAGACGATATGAAGGAATTGGTTATGCATGCTCGTCTTAACGTTCATGGCAGTACGGTCATGTTCTCAGATTCCATGCCAAATGCTCCTGTGTCATTCGGTAAGAACATTACTTTGGCGGTTGTTACTGGAGACAGAGAAAAGTTAGAGGCAGAATTTAATGCTCTTGCTGAAGATGGGAAAGTTTCCATGCCACTTCAAGAAACATTTTGGAGTCCGTTATACGGATCATTAGAAGATAAGTTCGGTATAATATGGCAGTTTAGTTATGAAGATGGAGCGGTGTAACTTTTTTTGAAATTTCATTTATTAATTCAATATAATTTATGTAAGCCTACTCATTCATATATAAAATATGAATGAGTAGGCTTTTTTATGGAGTCCAGGATACTAATTCTTGAATTAATATTTTTACATCATTATCTTTTGATAACATCTTGTATTTCTTTTTTTTTATCAAATAGAACGGTGATAAAATAATCATATTTACCCTTTCGGTTTGTAAAATCTAATGAAGCGTTATTTAACCAAGCAGAGACTTGGACTCTACGTTTATCCCTTTCGTATACATATCTGTATTTTATATCAGGGTCATCGTTAAAATATACTTCCATTACATAACCTGATTCAAAATAATCGTATTGATCATATGTTACTTTTGCGAGGTGTATATCAGCTTCTTGCAGTTCAATAACTCTATTAATTCGATCATGTGCAAGCAGTTTATAATGCCAAGAATTTAAATGAAATATGATTATCGAGATAAGTATTGTCGTAAAAGCAATTTTTATATTAGTTTTTTTCACAGCATTCACCGTTTCATTGAGATTATTTTGTCTATAAAGTATTGCATTAATAGTAAAAAATGTAAGTAGTCAATAGTGCTCATTTGAATTAATAAAAGGTATAGAAGTTTTTGAATTTTATATTAATCGGTAATGGATATACTGAGGAATATGGTTTGCATTTGGAAATGAAAGAGGTGGGTTCGAAATGAAGTTGAAAATTGATTGGGTATACAAAACACCAAAGGGGACAGAGGCAGAATTTCATTCAGAAGAATTGCCAGTTGCACATGCGCTCCTGATTGCGGAAGATTTAGAGCGGACGGGAAGAATTAAAAGAATTACTTTTACTGACCAATACGATAGTACTTGGACCATAAAAGAGATGAGAAATTATATGAAAAGTCTTGAGACAGAACCGCATAATGTGAAAGTATATTTTGATGGTGGATTTGACCATGAAACGAACAAATCAGGTCTAGGTTGTGTGATTTATTATGAACAAAATGGTAAAACATATAGACTTAGAAGCAATGCCCCTTCAAGTGAATTGACTTCAAATAACGATGCCGAATATGCAGCTCTTTATTTAGCAGTTCAAGAACTAGAACATTTAAATGTTCATCATCAGCCTGTAAAAATTATTGGCGACTCACAAGTCGTTATTAATCAAATGAAAGAAGAATGGCCGACTCTTGAAAAGAACTTTTTAGAATGGTCAGAACGCATTGAAGTAAAGATGAAGGATCTAGGTATTCAACCCCAATATGAACTTATTTCAAGAAAAGTAAATAATGAATCGGATCGATTGGCAACTCAAGCGTTGAGTGGCATTGCAGTTAATGCAAATGTTGAGATTTTATAATAAGGTTGATATTAAAATCGTGTTAAATAATTCGATTCACTTATTTGAATGAAGTGGCACAGTTCGTTTTATAATCATTCAAATTTTCATCTCAAGAATGCATTCGTAAGTGGAAATAGTAATTAGTCTGCCATTTCATAAGGTTTTATTTACATCCTAAGGGGTACAAGTAAAACAAGTGAATGGAGGAGATGAAAATAATGGATCAAACAAAAGAGACGTATTATGTCGATTTGGTAAGTGAGAGTATTTTACCTGAGCCTCTTGAAAGTACGAGTTTTGTGGTTCAAGCTAATAGACAAGAAATTCATGCGTTAGAGACAGTATTAGAGAAAAAACATGAAGCGGATATGGAAACCTATGTGCGTTCTCATATTCCATTTTTGGAGTATCATCATGACCCGGAAAATGATCGTTATGATGCACAGCAGAAAATGTTGTATGCTATTATCTATCAATTAGGTGATGATGCAGCGAGAGCACATATTAAGCAAATGGGGATTTTGACTGATCGTAAAGAGGATGACCCGGAGGATATTCGGAATTTAAGATAATCGGTAGTTGGGGATAATTTATCTAGTTTTATAAAAGTGAACATTTAATTAATAGAAAAAACGTCCGAGAAAAATATCGGACGTTTTTTTGTGTTTAAATGCTAGTATGAACTCAATTTTTCAGGTCAAATATCCTAAAAAACTTTGCATTTTTAATTCTATTAGATATAAAGTTTCGGATATATATGAATAAAGTTATATAAAAAATTTATGTAGTAAAATCCAATCAACTTTCATTTTCGACTTGATTCGACAAAATATTCACTTTTAATTTACTTAATAGTTCTCTAGTATAAAAGATGTAAAAATTAAAAGAAGGTGGTAATTTAATGAGTAATAGGAATTTTAAAACAAAATTTATAGTGATATTTGTCTCATTTATACTAGTGACTTCCGTCATGAATTCGAAAGTTTTCGGTCAAGATTTAAATAGCTTTAAAGACTTGTCTAAAAATGAATTTGGCTATGATGAAGTAAAGAACTTAACTGAGCGAGGTATTATAAGTGGTTTTAAAGATGGTACTTTTCGACCAACATCACCAATTACGCGTTTAGAAGCAGCTAAGCTTTTAGTAGATTCTTTGCAAGTTGAAGGTGACGGGGAACTCCCTGATTTCAAAGATGTTTCAAAAACATCTCATTGGATAACATACATAGATGCAGCACTCGATCATGGTATTTTTTACGGTTTTGAAGAAGGAGTATTTGGTACTAATACAACATTTACAAGAGAACAAATGGCTTCCGTTATTGTTCGATCATATAATTTGACACCAGTTCTCGATGAAAATGTTCCATTAAAGGATTTGAGTAAAGCATCTTCTTCACATAGAGAAGATATTAAGACTCTATATCAAAATGGCATTACACTTGGGTTTAATGACCAGACATTCAGACCCAATGAACCCGTTAACCGCGTTTCATTTAGTGTGTTTATACATCGAGTACTTATGAATCAAGAAAATGTAATAGAAGAAGTTACAGGAAATGGTGTTGTTATTGATGGTGTGATGTATACATATGATGAAACCTTACAAGGTTTATTCTCCGAAAGTAATCAAGCCTCATTAATAGGGGCAGAGATTAAATTTGAAACCGAAGGGACAAACATTGTTAAAGTTACTGATTTAGTATTAAACTCATCCGGGTCTGTTGGTATTCATGCTGAATTCGATCAAAACGTGACTTTAGATTTGGGAAAATCAACGATTCTTGGTGATTTAACCGTAAACGGTGATTTCTTCACATTGAAAAACGGTCAAATTAACGGGACTCTTACTATTAGTAAGGATGTTAAAAATGATTTCTATATGAGTAATGTAACTGTTAAAGGAAAAACGAATGTTTTTGGTGGGGATTCTAATACCGTCGTTTTTGATCAATCGAGTCTTGTTGATGTAGTTGTTGAAAAGTTAGATGTACGTGTCCAATTTACTGATCAAACAACTGTTTCAAAGGTGACTATAAATAAGAAATCGGTTATTGAATCTGATTCAAGTATTATCATTCCATCAGTGAATATCGGCGAGAATGTAGAGCAGGTATTTATTGGAGCAACAATTAAAGAACTTTCATTGTTGGGTAATCAAAAAGTGACGATAGAAGGTTTAATACACGTTGGAAAATTGACCCTTCCATCGGATGTGTTGGCAGCAGATGTGATTGCGAATTTTGAATCAATAAAGAATATCATTACACCAAAATTTACTGAGGATCCATCTATTGAAGTTATTACACCTTCTCCAGTAGAAATGCCAATGTATGTGATTACATCTAAAAGTTTTGAAGATGTAAAGAAATATTATTCTTCACAATCTCCTTATTATTATAGTTATGCAAATGTAGATGTTTATTTAAATGCTTTAAGAGTAAAGTATCCCGCTGCAAAAAGTTTTAAAGTTAACTATTTACCAGCAGCAAACCCAACCATAGAAGGAATTACAAAAGATTTATTTATTTTTGAACCATTAAAGTTAGCATCTAAAGGAATTCCGAATATCTTAAAAGAGTTCAATTTGTCTGAATCCACTCTTATGCAATTTAATATATTAGTATTTGATGAAAATGGTGCGATATTAGATACGATTACTCATGAACAATTAGTATTAGACTTAACGGCGGATATTGAAACAGCATTCGATGTTTTAAAAGAAGATTGGGCGAATGTAACCTTCGAGAATATCAGCCCATTTTTGGAAAAGTCGTACGAATTGAGCAATAGTCGAATTGAAATGTTTATGGAGGAAGTAAAACTTTTAGAAACTCCAAGTATTAGCGCCATTAATGCTCTTATTGAAGAAGTATTAGTTGCGGATCTACCACTGAAAATGTATACAAACGTACCGAGGTATGTTGAACCGTTGCAGGTCGGGAGCTTGTTAAACGGATATGAAAATAGAGAAGTCCTTTCAATCTCATCAATGGAACCTAATATTTTAGAAATAAACTTAGGCAAGAATCCCAGAACTTTAAGAGATTCTTATGTAATGGTTGCAAATGCAACTGGTGAAGTGGATTTAGAGGTTGTCTTTAAGAATGGTACTATTACCGAAACCAAAATTATTCATGTTGAAGTAGACAGCTTGTTGGATACACTCACTGAGGTTAACAGACTGATTTTAGAAAAACATCATGAAGAAATTAGTGTTAATAAAATTTATTATTCTGATGTTATGAAATACGTGTTAGAAGCCGCAACAGAATTAAATTTAACAGAGTCTTTTTTAAATCATTATAGTTATTTATTCCGTTTTGTTAGCACACCTACTAGTTATACACATTATGCAACAATAGAAGATTTGAAAAATGAAATAAATCAAATTACCGAAGAAGTTGCTAGTATAGATACGCTTGAAAAAGTTCTTCCATTTTCAGATCCTGTTTCATTTAATGTAAATACCCAAAATGAATTTGATGTATTAGGTTATTTACAAGGTACTGAGTTTGGCGCGTTTATGAATGACACGAGAATGAGAAATTTTATTGTTGAGACTAGTACCAATTATCCATTACCTAATGGAATAACATATGAATCAGGAAAACTAATAATTTCTGATACATATATAGGAAGTGATACTACAGTTAGATTAAAAGCCACGATGCAATTTGGTGTATACGCCAATTATGGTATGGAATTCAGAATTGGCTTGGAGTAAGTAATTTCATAATTAGAGAAAGAGTCCAGCATTATTGCTGGACTTTTTCTCTAAAAGTAAACTTTACTTAATAGGTAACTAAATTTGGGGTTTTTTGTTAATGGGAAACTAAAGGCTAAAAATGTTGAAAAAAGGTGCTTTTTGCGAAAAGATTTCCCAACCTAATTGTCTATCTAGTTATTCATTAATCCATTACTATTTGATTATAAGGATTTTACATAAATAGTGACGGAGGGATTAGCATGAGCAATAATAAATTCATGAGATCGATGGACAAATTGGGTCGAATGGTGATTCCAAGAGATGTAAGAAACGATTTGAAAATTAAGCAAGATGATCGCATCGAGTTTTTCATCGATGGCGAAAATCTTGTATTGAAGAAATATTCTCCCCATCAAACTTGTTTTATAACTGGTGAAAAATTATCTAGTAATTCTGAGCTTGCTCCAGGATTGATTTTAAGTCCTAAGGGAGCCGAATTGCTGATGATGAAATTAAAGCAGTGGTCGGTCAGATTTTAAATTGGTATCACACACATATTCTTAAAAAGGGACATTCCTTCAGTGGAATGTCCCTTCAATATTTTAAAAATTAAGTGTGTGGCTAGTGGAACTATTTAAAAAGCAATTCTTTTTGGGTTTCATAATATGCCATGAATTCTGTGAAATCAGTTTCAAATTGTTTAACTGATTTAGTATCCATATTAGGATAAATAGTTTTTTCAAATACATCATGTAAATCTCGTATTACTTTTAAGCGGTCAATATCAGTGGAATCGAGAGTGTCATTGAGAGCTTTTCTATGAATCTCTCTTAATACACGTGCTGTATCATAATCGAAGTCACGAGTAATGGAAGCTGCTGTATAAGACGGAGTTCCGATGTATGTAGCAATTCCAGCCCTATCACTCGTCCAAGTCGCTAGATTTTGTGGATTACCAGTTTTCTCGTATTCTGGTATAAGACCATCCAGAGCTAATACTACCTGTGCATGATTTAAAGCATAATGAATAAGTTGCTCTTTATGATAGGTTGTTTTTTGATGAACATTCCAAACTATAGAAATTACTAGCAATAAGGTCAAAATTAGTGTGGAAACTTTCCAAGTGTTCATTTCATCATCCTCCCATTAGAATAAGTGTATTAGAAAAATCTACTTTATGAATAGAGCAGAATGTCATATTTTGTATAAATAATTTTAATGGGTTAATTGGTGTAACTATTCATTTGAATTCTGTGCATATTTTTCTTCTTTAATGGGTATTCAAAAGAGATAGACAATAAATTGTATTTTATTATTGGAGGTTTTAATATGAGAAGTATGAATCGTGGTATGGTCACAGCATTATCAGCAATTGCATTAGCTCAAGGACTAAAAATATTAACACATAAAAAGGTGGCTGGTGTGTGGGACTGGCGTCAAGCTTTCACTACAGGTGGAATGCCAAGTTCCCATTCGGCTGGAGTGTCAGCGTTAGCTTCGTATGTGGCTGCGAATAAAGGTACACGTCATACGGAAACAGCACTTGCAACAGTATTTGGCGTTATTGTAATGTATGATGCACAAGGAATTCGTCGACATACAGGTGAGATTGCTCAACTTGTGAATGATCTAGAGGATAATATATCGAAGTTCTCGGGAGAATTTCCAAGTTTTGAATATGTTCAGCGCGAAAAGGAATTGAAAGAGCTATTAGGTCACCAACCCATTGAAGTATTAGGTGGTGCTGCGCTTGGAGTTGTAATGGGACTGTTAGCAGCTAAGTTTGAAAATGATGGTCGTAAGGAAAGAAGACAATTAAATCGCCACCGTGTTAATTGGGAATAGGAATTTTAGGAGTAACTGCGCATGCAGTTACTCCTTTTTTGAAGTGGTGAATTGTGTGTAAAATGTGAATTTTAGAATAGAGGACATGAAATGGAGAATGTATGTGTTGAATCCTTGAATAGCCCAATTGAATCCTTGAATACATATCCCGAATCCTAGAATGTTATCCGACAAGAAACTAAGGAGTAACTGCTCATGCAGTTACTCCTTTTTTCAGTGGTAAATTGTGTGTAAAACGTGAATTTTAGAATAGAGGGCATGAAATGGAGAATGTAGGTGGTGAATCCTTGAATAGCCCAGTTGAATCCTTGAATACATACCTCGAATCCTAGAATGTCACACTTTTCACCCTCATGAAGTGATTATCTACCTAAAAATATTAGGGTAATTTATACTATTATGACGAAAAATAATTCATTAGGTACATAGACTACACAATTTCCATTTGCTAACATGATAGTATGTATAAATTGTGTGAAAATTCTACCTATAAAAATGAGAGTGTGGTGGTTGGATGAACAGGAAATGGCAAATTGGTATCGCTGCAGTTGTTTTGATAGGGAATTTTATTGGACTCATTCAAAATGAATTTTCATGGGCTAGGACCATCATTTTTCCAATTAATATCTGGCTTGGATGGTTAATCGGTTTACAAGTTGACAAGTATCTTCATTCCAAAATTGAGTTAAATTCAACTAGAAGTGTACTAATGGATTATTCAATTGCTCTTGATGCTTCTATTGATGCCATTGGGATTACAAATTCAGCGGGTATATATGAGTTCGTAAATGAGTCATTTGCTAAGCTTCATGGCTACACAAAGGAAGAATTGTTCGAAATTCATTGGCAAGAATTATATCCTCAAGAATTTCTCCCAACAATAAAAGAAGAAATGGTTAAACCTTTATATGAAAATGGCTTTGCTAGAGGAGAAGGCATTGGATTAAGAAAAAACGGCTCTACTTTTCATCAATCTGTTTCACTCTCTTTAATGAAAAATCATCAAAAAACAATTGTTGTTATTCATGATATTACGAAACAAAAAGCAGAAGAAAAACGTTTGAAACAAAAAGTAGAACTTAATGAAGTAACTGGGTTGGCCAACAGAAGAAAACTGATGATGGATTTAGAAAAACGTAAAAATGAAGAGGAATCAACTTGTATCCTATTTATCGACTTGGATCGGTTTAAAATTGTGAATGACACATTGGGACATGAAATAGGAGACTATTTATTAAGAGATGTTGCAAGTCGTCTTCGTTTCTTCAATAAAAAAAATATTTCCACTTACCACTTAGGTGGCGATGAATTTATAGCTTTGGTTTGTGACTCTGATTTGGATCAAGTGAAGTTAATAGCTTATGATATTGTGGAATACTTAAGAGAACCATATTATATAGAAGGAAACGAAATCTTTTTGACCGCTAGTGTCGGAATAAGTAATACACCTGATCACACAAATGATGTATTTGAACTCATTGGTTTGGCAGACACTGCTATGTATTATGCAAAATTAGATGGCAAGAACACGTATAAAATCTTTACAGAACAATTGAAATCTCAACTCGAAAGAAGAAGTTTTATTGATTCTGAGCTTAGAAAAGCAGTTAAGAATAACGAATTATATATGGTTTATCAACCTAAAATGAATTTGCTAACTAATGAATTATGGGGTATGGAAGCTTTAATTCGCTGGGATCACCCGACTCTAGGGTTAATTTCTCCTTTGGAATTTATTCCAATTGCTGAGGATACTGCCATCATTCTGGATATAACCAAATGGGTTGTGAATGATGTATTAGAGCAGATGAGAAAGTGGAGTTTGGCTGGTTATCCGAATATCAACACATCTATCAATGTGTCCCAACGACAACTAAGGGACACAACTTTCGTTGATTATCTTCATGATTCACTTCAATGTTATGAGATAAACCCAGCTCAATTAGAAATTGAAGTCACGGAAAGTGTAATGGAAAATGCAGAATTAGTCATTCCTATTTTACGAGATATGAAAGAAATTGGTGTTTGCATTTCAATTGATGATTTTGGAACAGGCTATTCGTCATTAAATTTATTAAAGACTTTGCCAATTGATACACTAAAAATTGATCAATCGTTCATGAATGACCTGCATGGAAATGAAAAAGATATTGCGTTATTAAAAACGATTATTACAATCGGACAGACATTTAACTTAAATATCGTAGCGGAAGGCACAGAAACGGAAGAGCAGATTAAATTACTTAGCAGTTTAGGTTGTACGATTGCTCAAGGCTATTATTTTAGTCAGCCTATAAAAGCTAGTGAGTTTGAAGAACAATACTTAAATAACTTATCTTTTATGAATGAATCCAGCAAATAATATTGCTGGGTTTTTTCTTGACTAATAAATGTAGACTTTCCAATTGTTAATTGTAAGCGTAAAAAATCATCCCTCCAACAGTATGTGTAAATCCTTTCACACTTAAGCCAATTTGAGAAAGCAAATACTATTGTTAACTATAAACACACTGTAACCGAGTCTTTTGTTGCATCAACTGACACCATTTAAAACGTGTCAAATTGTGTGTTAAAAGCAAATTTTAGAATGAGAGGATTGAATCCATAGGCTGGTCGAAATCTAGAATGTGTACAGTGAATGTTTGAATTGACATGTCGAATCTTTGAATTCTATGTCCAAAATATTTATTTTTATAGAGTCGTAAATGAATGCTTGATAATTTATTTACCTCTATTACACAAGAAACAACATCTAGGCGAAAGTCTTATTTCAATGATCATTTGTAAGCCGATGGCAATGAATATTCTGTCAAATAGGGTATATTGCTTTATATCTTCAATCCAATATTTACAAGTATAATTAAAGAAAATAGTTAGAGGAGTGGCCGCATAAATGAAGAATCTTGTTGTCTTATTGGTTTTTTCATTTTTATTTATCCCTAATTTAGTATCTGCAGACGATGGGGAATTGCGTGGATTATTAAATGTGAATTCTGCAACAATTTTTGATGAACGAGGACAATCGGCAGGTACTATAACATCTCACACCGATGGTATTACTTATTTTGATAATACAAATCAAGATCAAGTAATGATTCGAATCGGTGGAAAAGAATTTTTCATTAAACGAGAATTGGTGATTCCTCATAATGATTCAGCACCTGTACAAAATGATTTATCAATCGGAATTATTAAAACTAGTGTTCCAGCTACTTTTTATTCAGAACCATCAACTAAAAGTGCACCTTTATTATCAACAAGCAAAGAAATACATATGGATGTAATTGCAATTGAAAATGAATTTTTTGTGGTTAATCTAGCCGGTAATTTAGCATATTTGCCTATTGCACAAGGTATTGCTTTATTTGAAAATCCACAATCAAATTTTAAAGTTTTAACTTCACATATTCCTTATTATGAAATGAGTAACGGAAAGTTAATTCAAAAAGGTACTCTCACGAAAGATACGGTATGGGCGAGGATTAGTGAATCCGCGACTTATCATATCATGCAAATCGATTCAAAAAATGTTTATGTACCAATACAAAATACTTTTCCGTTAGTTGATAATCCAGCTACAAAGCATGCTCCTAAAGCAAAATACCCTATAACATTACTTACTGAAAGAGCGGTACATGTGTATGATTTACAAGGCTCTGTAATTGGGACTCTAATAAAAGGTACTTCACTACAGGTCCGAGCTATATCGGGTAAATATGCAGTGATTGAGTTCCTTGGAAGAGAAGCAAAGGTCGAATTTTCTAAGCTTAATCATACCAATTTGTTAAATTCCAAAAAAAATATTTCACATGCTGAAATGAGTTTTACTGTTCAAGTCATTTCTTTGATGTATCCAGAGTTCACAAAATTAGACCAAATAGGGAAGTCCGTTGAAGGTCGGCCAATTTATGCTTTAAGAGTAGGCAAAGGAAAGAAAGAAGTTCTCTTCGATGGTTCATTACATGCAAGGGAACATATGTCTACCAATGTATTGCTCGAAATGATAGATACATATAGTCTCCACTATATACGGAATTCAAGTTATGCAGGATATCACCCAAGAAAAGTTTTAGATCAAGTTGCCATTTGGTTTGTTCCAATGATGAATCCAGATGGGGTTACGTTAGTCCAGTCTGGTGCAAAAAGTGTAAAAAATGGAGCACTCGCTACTAAAATTAATGGCGGTACTAATTTTGCTAGATGGAAAGCTAATGTTAGAGGAGTGGATTTAAACGATAATTTCGATGCAGGTTGGAAGAGTGTGAAGTCAAGTGTTACGAAACCTAATTTCTCTGGTTATAAAGGTCCCCGTGCTTTTAGTGAACCAGAATCGGTCGCTTTGCGAGATTTCGTTCTAAAACATTCGTTTAAATCGTATATTTCCTACCATTCTTCTGGTCAAATAATTTACTGGTTCCAGTGGCAAAAAGGTGCCCAAGCTACTCGTGATTTAACACTAGCTCGAAAAATTACAAGTTTAACGGGATATAGTGTTGTAGCTCCTATGTATTTAAGAGGTTCAGGCTCTTCAGCAGATTGGTTTATTGAAAAAACTAAAATGCCTGGTTTGACAATTGAAATTTCTCCTTACGTAGGTAATAAACCTGTTCCAATATCTCATTGGGATAGAATATGGAAACAAAATCATAAGGTTGGTTTATTTGTCGCACAGGATGCAAGTAAAAGATAGTAGGAGGAAAATCAATGAAGAAAATTCTTTTTGGTCTAGTCACAGCAAGTTTATTTATATCGATGTTTTCACTTTCATCGGTATCTGCTGCAAGTTCACGAACGACAGTTTTTACTGACTTAGCATTACACAACAGGTTTTATGAGTCAGTCTATAGTCTTTATTTAAAAGAAGTTATGGAAGGTACTGAGCATACGGACGGAGTAGCAATTGAGCCTTTGAAATCAGTTACACGTGCGGATGCTGCATATATGTTATATCACTTGTTAGGATACACGTATGAAGAAGGGACTAATTTTCCAGATGTTTTAAACAATCATGTAGCCTATGATGCGATTCAAACAATGTCCGCTAAAGGCGTATTAGATGGGTTTCTGGATGGATCATTTAAGCCCAATCAGCTATTGACTCGTGCGGAGATGTCTAAAGTCATTGCATCCGCATTTGATTATCAAATTAATGCAGAATCGTCTATTCCATATACCGATGTAAGTAAAACATTTAAACCCTATGTTCATGCTCTCTATTCAAACGGAATTACTTCTGGAGTAACAGCAACACAATATGCATCAAATCGTGAAATTTCACGCCAAGAAATGGCAGCTTTTATGGATCGTGCTTATAAAAAAGTACCTGGATCTCAATATAATGAATTAGAAGTTCTTAATGCGGTGAATGAAGCTCTTCGTAAGGCAAGGGTTATTACTAGTCAAGGTCTAGTAAAAAACTTCCCGAAATTACAAGCTTCAAATGTTTCCGATGACTTTAAAGAAGTTGCAGTAGATCCTTTTTATTCATGGGCTTTAAACAATTATTCAAGTTTGCCTTGCGCTGCTTGTGATGTAGACATTAAGATAAGGGATTTCGATTACGGGTTAGGTTTTACAGTTATCCAATCAACAAATGATTCAATAATTGTTAATGCAGTTGCCCCTGAAAGTTATTTTTCCAATGGCTATCGCGGAACAATAGAATTAATTCGTGTAGGTGATAAATGGAAAATAAAATCATTGAATAAGGTTGCCTTTGAAGAGTCTCCATTAAATCTAACTTTAGATGAAGCTAAGGACTATCTAACATATGCATTGTCAATATACTGGCAACAAGAAGTGAATTCAATTAAACACATTGGAAAGGATTCATACAGTGATGGTGAGTTGTTCTTAGTTAATGGCAACACGACCTATTCATTCGATCTAAATAATGGAGCATTACATCAAAGATAATTTTCTTGGTGTTGTTTCATATATTGGCATATTATATACAGGAGTTTTTAGAAGTATCACTAAAACCACAGAGCAATAATAGCAAAAGAAAACATAGTAATCTTCCGAGATTACTATGTTTTCTTTTGGTACAAATTGTTTGAAAATCATGAATTTTAGAATGAGGGCTACGAGATGGAGAATAGGGCTTGCGAATACTAGAATGTACCTGTCGAATCCTTGAATAGGCAGTCCAATCCTTGAATGAACCCTTTGAATCCTCGAATAAGCCAAGATTACTGATAAAACATGTTCAAATCACACTTTTTCCATCAATCAAGTCGAAATATATCATTTTGTAAAGGAATTGTTACACAATTGTAACCTAAGGGAGGTTTAACTCGTGATAAGATGATTTTAGTTAAGTTTTCAGAAAATTGTAGCCAAGGGCAACCGGAGGATAAATATTCATGAAATTGCAGTCAAACGTAGCTAAATTCATTTCATTGATTACAATCGCACTATTATTAGTCGTAGGACCATTAGCAAATCAAGCAGATGCAGCAAGTTCAGTAAATTCGAGTCAACTTGTTAATACAGCTAAAAGTGTTATGGGAACTAAATACGTATATGGTGGGACATCAGCTAAGGGATTTGATTGTTCAGGTTTCATCGGTTACGTTTACAAAAAATCTGGTGTTTCTCTTCCAAGAACATCTGCTGCTATGTATTCGACAGGAACTTCAGTTGCTAAGAAAAATTTAAAAGCTGGCGATTTAGTATTCTTTAATACATCTGGAAAAGGCGTATCACATGCAGGAATTTACATTGGTAATGGTAAATTCGCTCATTCTTCTTCAAGCAAAGGTGTTTCAATTTCTAAACTAAATGACCCATATTACTGGGGTGCAAAATATATTGGTGCAAAACGTGTTACCAACGTGACTCAAGTAGCATCTTCAAAATAATATTAAACTTATGACTCCCAAACACTTTGCAGTGATTTTCGACTGTGAAGTGTTTTTTTGTTTTATCATTCGTCATTAAATAAGCAAAAACAGCCAGTAATTTCGCTGGCTGTTACTTATAAAACAAGTATTATTGCTCCGATTACGATTAAACTAACACCGGTTAACTTTCGTTTAGAAATATGTTCCTTTAACAAAAAATAGGAAAGAACCATTGTCCAAATATAAGTGACTGCAGTGAGAGGAAAGACTATTGTATAAGGTAAATAATGTAGTGCTACTATATTTAAAATAGCCGCTGAACCATAGAAACACACACC
Source organism: Paenisporosarcina sp. (assembly GCF_057785155.1). Classification (NCBI taxonomy): domain Bacteria; kingdom Bacillati; phylum Bacillota; class Bacilli; order Caryophanales; family Caryophanaceae; genus Paenisporosarcina; species Paenisporosarcina sp. Next base: position 80,781 of record NZ_JBYNRN010000025.1, on the reverse strand, counting down.
AATCATTAACCACACAAGCATCTTATTTTTTTCTACTTTAAAATTGTATGAAGACGCCTTCTTTAATAAAAAGCCACCAAATGCACCGAACCAGGTCATAACAATCAATATCAATATTAATATGGGCAGATTAATGATTATCACCTCCGATTAATATGACACCGATTAATATTAAACTAGTCCCAGCGATGATATTAATCGAGATGATTTCATCTAAAAATATGGCTCCAAAGAGAATAGCGAAAATGTAACCTATACTCATTAATGGGTGAAGCATAGACAATTTACCGAATCTAAATGCTACCGTCATAAATACGGCACCTAAACCATATAAAACGAATCCAATCCACAACCGATAATCCCAAATGCCGTCAGAAAGCTTCCAAAAGAGTTGACCAAGAGAAGTACTTAACGCGGCACTAATAATCAAAATAACACCTAACAAAGGTTTACTAGAATCACTCATTGCTAATCCTCATTTTCTGATACGTCATAAAACTGAAGACAAATGCAGCATACATAAACAGTGAGTTCGAATATAAATATCTAAAATCTTGTGCGGGTATCGCAATGAAAACAGAGCCAGTATTTAAAGCGATAGGGAAGATTAATAACCAGGCTCGCCAATTGTTTCTTAAATAGGCGATATAGATGAATAGAATCGCTAAAGAAGTATAAACAGCGGGTCTCCAAAGTAATTCTTCCACTTTATCTGTAGCTTTTAAATAGCTTCTTGCAAGACTAGTAATTGAAGGTTCAATGACTCGGTTTTTCAATCCGAATTCATTATTTAAATAGATATTCGTCACATATTTACTCGTATAGCCGTCTAGTGGTTCATTCATTTGCCAAACTAAAGATGTTTGTTTAAACAAACCTTTGGCTGCTAACTCAGGGTTTGTCTTGACCATATTAGACCACATGGATGCATATTGCTTTGGATTATCATAAATGACAAAGCGATCGTAATCCCCCCATGAAAATTTAATACTGTCTACGCTATATGGGTTGTATTTTTCATCCCACAATTCAAGAGGCATAAGACGGTTAACATAATGTTGTTGTGAATACGATAATTGGCCATCACCCGTCACAATCGATGCAATTTGTTGAGTAGGGATACTTAAAGCTTCTTGTGGATCAGAAGGATAAACTTCGAGTTTAGTATACAGTGGTCCTGTGATTAACTGGTGTGTAATGATAATAAATAAAGATATTGGGATTAATTTCTTCCAATAAGATCTATACATCACTATCGTAACAATCATTGTGACAATAAACACTGGGAATCCATTGTGTCTAAAGAATACAAGACCTAAACTTACTAGAGTGAAGAGAAGTAAGAATGAAATTTTTTTCGTTTCACGACCAGCTGTTTTCACTAAAATGAAAATTAGTATCGAAAATAAAAGCATAAATGCACTGTATACAACGTCTTTCCATATGGTAATGGAATAAATCGCATTGACGGGACTTATAGCTAATAGTCCCAATCCGATCCAAATATATTTCTTGGGAAATAAAAATCTTTCTAAAGTATAGCCGAGTAAACCAAATGCGATAGCTAATAATCCAATTTGAAATAATGCGATAATTGCTGGACTATCCCAAATGGCAGTCAGACCCATGATTACCCAAGTAAATAATACAGGGTGCCAATTAGTGAATTCCTTTGTTTTTGCCTGTTCCCACTGTGCTAATGAATCAGGTGTCATTCCTGCAGGGTAGAATGCAAGTAAGAAAAAGAAAGACACAACGATAAATGGAATTGCATAAACAAAGACCATCCAAAATGGAACTTTCTTTTCTCCAGAAGTTAAATTTACATTAAGTATCAAATTAATAGTGGCAATCATTATGAAAGTTATGGTTACATAATAGCCAATAAAAACAACTATTTTAATTAGCATATTATTATCTAGTAAAAATGCTTGTTCTCCCTTAGTACTGACTAAAACAAATAAAGGGAATAAAATGAAGAAAATGATTAAACTAATTTTTTTCGCTTTTGTAAAGCTTCTAAATAATACCCAAAATGACATGGCATATTTTATTATAAAAAATAGACCGATTGAAATGATCAATAAAAGTACGAATGAAACACTTTTAATAGGATAAAAGAAAAATACAGATGTACAAGTTAGGAAAAGGGAAAGTAATCCAATGAGGCTATTCTTAATCATCATTGACCTCCAGATATACGATCACTGATGCGATTCAACTCAATTTCATATTGCTTGCGATGAGTTCCAGCTACCGTATCTAAAATCATGCCACAAGCAAAAGAAAGCATAGAAGATAATACAAACCCGACAGCTAAAATAGCTGATGGAACTTTTGTAATAAAGGAAGTTTGGAAATACTCATACAATACCGGTGAACCCACGATTAACCCTAGTAGTAAAAATAAAACGGACCATACGGAAAAGAAAAGCATAGGTTTATAATCTTTAAATAAAGTAAAAATCATACGTAAAACTTTAATTCCATCTGAAATCGTATTTAGTTTTGATTCGCTGCCTTCAGGACGATCTCTATAATCAATAGCCACTTCCTTGATTAAAAACTTTTTATCTAAAGCATGAATGCTCATTTCAGTTTCTATTTCAAAACCAGGACTTGTAATTGGCATAGATTTTACAAATAATTTATCAAAAGCACGATAACCCGTCATGATATCTGTAATATTACTCTTGTATAGTTTGTTGATTAAGTTTTTAACTAATTGATTACCAAATCCGTGAAATTGTCGTTTGTTTTCTTGATAATATGTTCCGTTAGTTAAACGATCTCCAATAACCAAATTCGCTGTGCCTTCAATTATTGGTTTCATTACTTCATGCACGTATTCTGCAGGATATGTGTCATCACCATCTACCATTACATATACGTCCGCATTAATTTCACGAAACATACTTCGCACAACGTTTCCTTTTCCTTGCCTTGGTTCGAATCGAACGATTGCCCCATGTTCACGCGCAACTTCAGATGTCCGATCTTTTGAATTATTATCATATACATATATTTGTGCCTGCGGAAGCTCTCTTTTAAAATCCGTGATAACTTTTCCAATTGTTTGTTCTTCGTTAAAACAAGGTATTAATATAGCTACTTGCATGTATAAATCTCCTCTTTCATTTCAATTAATTAAATGTCTGCATCCTATCTATGATACCATGCTTTTGATAGCGCGTGAACGAATACATATATCTGCTTTAAGAAAGATAGAGTTATGACAATTTGAGTGTTTCCGCTTATTACCTTAAAAATTATATACCTGTTGCTGTCACCGTGTTAAAATTATGGATGTTGTATTAATTTACTATATTAGGAGCGGACTTAATTTGATCTTTAATTCCTTTGAATTTATATTTGTTTTTTTACCAATTGTATTGCTTCTTTTCTATGGCATTGGCAGATTTAACATTCCCATTGCTAAGGCATGGCTCCTATTGGCGTCACTCTTTTTCTACGCTTATTGGAACCCATCGTATTTACCACTAGTACTTATATCAATGGTCATTAATTACTTAATAGGTTCTTTTTTAAGTAAAAGCAACAAAGCTAAAATGCGAAAAGCAGCATTAATCATAGGTATTATTTTCAATGTCGGATTACTTTCTTATTATAAATATTTCGATTTCTTTATTCAGAATGTAAATGGATTTTTTGAAACAAATTTACCTTTGCAACAAATTTTGCTTCCATTAGCAATTAGTTTTTACACGTTTACTCAAATTGCGTATTTGGTAGACTCATATCGAATGGAAACAAAAGAGTACAATTTTTTGAATTATGGTTTATTCGTAACATTCTTTCCTCATTTAATTGCAGGTCCAATTGTTCATCATAAGCAATTAGCACCGCAGTTTAACGAAAAAGAATCGTATTACGTTAATTATTCCAACTTCTCAAAGGGACTCATGATTTTTGCTATTGGATTATTTAAAAAGGTCGCAATTGCCGATACCTTTGCTAAGTGGGCAAATGAAGGATACGCATCTGTAGAAACCCTATCGTTTATTGATAGTTGGGTAACAACTTTATCCTATACACTGCAACTCTATTATGATTTCAGTGGGTATTCAGATATGGCTGTTGGTCTAGCTTTACTCTTTAATATTGTGATGCCAATTAACTTTGATTCCCCATATAAAGCTTTAGATATACAAGACTTTTGGAGAAGATGGCATATTACCTTATCTAGTTTCCTAACAACCTACTTATATATTCCTCTTGGAGGTAATAGAAAAGGGAAAGTTCGCACATATGTAAACATTTTTATCATCTTCTTAGTAAGCGGTATTTGGCATGGAGCGGGCTGGACTTTTATCGTTTGGGGAACATTGCATGGCATAGCTAGCATTATCTGTCGTTTTTGGAAAGTTGCTGGTTATAGAATGAACAAATGGTTAGCTTGGTTTATCACGTTTATGTTTGTTCATTTCGCATGGGTATTCTTCAGAGCAGTAAGTATCGATGAAGCATTTATCATGTTCCAAAAGATGTTTATGATTGACTTCAACATTCCTACCACGATGAGTATGCTGAAAACATTGTTGCTCATTTTGTTCGGTTTATGTTTAGCTTGGTTTGCTAAAAACTCAATGGAAATTGTTGACCAACACAAACGTTCTGCTGGAATGGCTGTATTTATTGCTTTGTTACTGTTTTACAGTGTAATGCAACTTCAACAAGTTAGTGAGTTTCTATATTTCAACTTCTAGGGAGGTCAAATTGTGAGCGATAAAAAATTTACTTGGATTATTTTAATTGTATTTGCGATTTTGACCACTGGAGTTGTTGGAACTAATTTTTTAATCGACCCTATGTGGCATTATGCACACGCACATGAATTAAATGATGTTCAAATAGTCATTAATGAGAGAGAACAAAAAACGGCAGAGTTAAAATATCAAGATGAGGAATTCGATACAATTTTAATAGGAAGTAGCCGAAGTACGTATATTTCTCCAAAATCGTTTGGCGATTGGAATGTATACAATTATTCAGTTGCTAATTTATCTATGAGAGAATATCAAAGTATGATGATGTATGCAGAGAAAACAAACGATATATCTGTTGAACGTTACATACTTGGAGTTGATTTCTTTAAGTCTAGTGAAAAAGAAGCGGGAATTGCTCAATCAATTAATAATTATGAGTCAAAAGTAGACACAAGCTTTTATCGAGCGAAAAATCTATTATCACTAGATTTACTTGACTATTCAATTGAAAATATTCAACTGTCCTCAAATGACAAGATTAGCGAGGATCGACTTTATAATCGACATAACACTGCCTTTGCTAAAAAGTTAACAGAACAAGAGATCCAAAAAGGTACTGCACAAAAAATCATTCGATTTAAGCAAGAGTTTTATGGGACAAATTATAACTATTACTCAAGGTATAAAGAGATCATGCAAAAAATAGAACTTACATCACCAGCAAGTGAAAAAATAGTTTATACGACACCAATTTCGACTGAGTTATTTAAAGCATTAGTTGAAACCGATTTACTAGATGAATATGAGATATGGTTAAGAGATTTAGTGGAAGTATTTGGTGGTGTATGGAACTTTATGTATCCAAATACGATTACAAATAATATTATGAATTATTATGATGGACACCATTTTTATCCAGAAGTTGGAGACCTTATTGCAAATAGAATTAGCTCTACTAATGAAACATCTATTCCTCAAGACTTTGGTGTTTACGTAACCGATGAAAATATTGATGAACATATTGAGTTTATAAAATCACAAGTCAAAGAAATTCAATAATACGGGACGTCTGACTTATAATCCGCCTAAGAAATAAAGAGATAGGTTCATATCATTAAAAGGAATATTTTGTTATGGTTTTTATATGAAAGTGAAAGGAGCAATATATGAAAAAAATAGTTATCGTGGCTTTATTAGTGATCGTTACTGTCATATCATCAATTAATTCTCCTGTCTCTGCGGCCTTTTCAGATGTAGGTGATCGATATAGTGAGTCTGTAAATCATTTAATAGTGAATCAATATGCTCAAGGGTTTACTGATACTAAGTTCGGTACAGAATCTCCAATTAAACGAATTGATGCTGCAGTTATGGTAGCAAGAGTTATGGGGTTTTCTGAAGAGGGAACATATCCTAATGCCGGATTTACTGATGTTTCAAAAGAACGTCAATGGGCTGTAAATGCACTAGCTAGTGTAAATGTGGTTAGTGGTAAATCACCTGGAAAATATGGAGCAAACGACTCGATGACAAGATCTGAGATGGCGAAAGTAATTGCTTCAGCTTATGAATTAAAGTCTACTAGTCAATCTGTACCTTTTACTGATGTTAGTGATCGGTTCATTCCATTTGTTGCGGCACTTGTTGAAAATGAAGTAGCTTTTGGGAAAACGTCAACGAATTTTGGTGCAACTTCTCCTGTCACTCGCGGAGAGTTTTCACTCTTTGTGTTTCGTGCAGATAACCTATCAGTTGAACTACCGCCAGAAGTAATTTCGGTAGATTAATTTTTTCGCAAATTTGAAGATTTTATATCTTGTATCTACTACTCCGTATGATAGAATTAAAGAGTAGTAAGAATCCTGTTTATTTGATATATAGACTAAAACAACTGGTTGATGCAGGAAAAAGAGTCCATGGAGAATTTTCTCTTATGGATTCTTTTTCCTATTTATTTGGATTTTTCCAAAATTCTCTAGTAGACTAGCAGTTGCTACGTTATACTTGTAAAGTAAATAACTTCTAAGGAGAACATACATGAAATTTATGAAACAAATGATTACTTTTTTATTGATTCTATTTCTTTTTAGCCACTCGATTTCCTCTGCTTCTGCCGCTAATTTATCTCAAGGCGTTTATCATTCCACAGATTCAAAAACGATAAGTGGATATCCTCAAAAAATCAATAAGATTTCAATCAACTTGGAAAAACCTTTTACGACAATTAATGCAGGAATATCTTCACCTATTTCTACATTAAGAACGGTGAGTTCTTTATCCAAAATACATACACAAGCTAATCATCATGTTGTAGGTGCTATAAATGCCTCGTTTTTTGATTTTGGAACAAGAAATCCTAGTTATTTAATTACACAAAACGATGAAATTAAACATTTAGGATCTGTTTCTACAAATTATAATGATTTTATGTATACACCGGCAGCTTTTGGTTTAACAGCAGATAATAAAGCTAAAATCGGAAAATATAATTTGTCATTTGCTGTAGAACATAACGGTACAACCTCTTTATTAACAGGATTAAATAGAGAACGTGCTGCTAATGAAAGCATTTTATTTACATCTAGTTATGCTTACAGCCATACAAGAACGAACGCTACGGGATTAGAAGTGGTAGTTACAACACCAAAGTCAGTAGATCAACAAAGCAAATTGGGAGAAAAACTAACTGGAAAAGTTACGGCCATTAGAAACTATGGAGATTCAACTTCTGCAGAGATTCCTAAAAATGGATTTGTGATATCCGCCGTTGGAACTGCTGAAGTAGACAAAGTGCGAAACATGAAAATTGGGGACGATGTTTCCCTAACAATTGATGTAGACCAAGCATGGAAAAATTCAAAATTCATGCTCGCATCTGGCCCATTATTAGTACAAAACGGAAAGTCTAGTTTAACGATTGATTTGAATAGTCCTCGTGCTCGTGAAAGAACATCGCGAACAGCGGTGGCAACTGATGCTACTGGAAATTATGCATATTTTGTGACAGTTGACGGTCGTCAATCGGGTTATAGCCAAGGATTAACTTTGGTGGAGTTTGCTAATTACTTAGTATCTATTGGAGTTTACAATGCACTCAATTTAGACGGTGGGGGTTCCACAGCAATGGTGACCAGAAAGTATGGGAATGTATACCCTACTTTAGCCAATCGTCCATCAGATGGAACTGAACGCTCTGTTTCTGCCATTTTAGAAGCAATTAGCACAGCACCTTATGGAGACCCAACACATATCAATGCTAGTCAGAGTGAGAACGGGATTTTGGCAGTAGGTGCATCAGTTGGTTATAAAGTCAACTCAGTATTGGACCAATATTATAATGTGTTGGCGGTTGATCAATCTAAATTAATTCTTGAATCTGTATCAAATGGAATTGGTAAAATTGAGAATAATAAAGTTGTAGGTTTAAAAGCTGGAACGGGAAGTGTCAAAGCTAAATATGGTCCAACAACTATTACTTTCCCATTAACTGTAACTGATACTATTAGTCAATTAGTAGCAGCTCCTTCAGAAATACGTATGGGACCAAATGAAACGACAACTGTTAAAGTAAAAGGTATTAGCAATAATCAGCAAGTGATTTTTAATCCGGCAGCTGTGAATTGGACTACAACAGGATCAATTGGATCTCTAAATGGGACAACCTTTACTTCTGGAAGTGCACAAACAAGTGGAACCATAGTGGGTACATATGGAACTACAAAAGTAACTATACCAGTAGTAATTTCAACTGCTCCTCTAGCGTTAGGTTCATTTGAATCTACTTCAGGTTTAACAGCAGAATCAATTCGTGGGACAGCATCTTTATCTACTGAAAAAATCTTGCAACCAAAAGATAAATCAGCATCTGTGAAGCTATCATACGATTTTACAGCATACAAAGAAGGCACTTCAGCTGCTTATATGACGTGGAATTCAAGTTTCAGCATTCCTGCACAACCAAAACGAATTGGTGTTTGGGTTTATGGGGATGGAGCGAATCATTGGTTACGTGGAAGCTTAACCGATGCAACAGGTAAAGAATTTACAGTAGATTTCACCGAAGAAGATAGACTTAACTGGACAGGGTGGAAATATGTTGAAGCAAACATTCCATCAACTACAGTTGCACCAATCAAAATGAACAAGATTTATTTAGCAGAATTGACCTCAACTCAAAAAAATAGAGGTGCCATATGGTTTGATCAATTACAAGCGGTTTATCATAGTGGCAATACAAATGAAAAAGCATTTTTGCCATCTAGTTCTGCACGTTTGGTACCCAACAATAAGCAGTTTACAGTTACATTTAATCAAACAATGAATACGAACACTTTCACATCTAAAAATGTTTATGTCGAGGATATTTATGGGAATCGTCAAGATGTTACCGTTGGAAAGGGAAGTGACGATACAAAACTAATTGTTACAGCACCTTCTACAGGTTATGAAAGTGGAAAAAACTATCGACTAGTAGTGACACATTTTGTACCAAATGCTAAAGGAATTAAAATGAAGAAAGATAGTATAACCGAATTTAAAGTTCAATAAGATAAGGGAAAAGGGCATCCTCATTTTGTAATGAGAATGCCCTTTTATATTATTGCGAAACTTTTACTGTCCAATTACTAAAATCCGGATTTTCCAATTGGATCATTTCCTTTGGGAAAATGAATGTCCATGGCTTAGACGTATTGGCTTTAACTTGAAGGGAATCTAATTTAAAAGATCCACGTGCAACCAATTCTTTATTAGCGTCTAATACTTCTAAAGGAAGTTGTTCTAAATTAATATGTTGAGAATGTCCATTTCGAATAAATAGTGAAATGGCTAAACTTCCATCTTCTTGTGGTTTCGCTTGAAATCCACTAAAATTCACTTCGCGTTCTTTTAATTTAGGTAAAGATTGCACTATTTTTGTTAAAGCTAGCTTTTGATCTTCTGATAATGCTTGTTCCCAAGTACTCTCTAATTCGAGTTGGTGGGGGATTAATGACTGTACATTAAAGGCGATTTTCCAACCTTCAGCAGGAATTTCTTCAACTCGCTGTGTATTTGTTTCAAAAATAAAAACCCAAGGTCGTGCAGTTTTTGCTGGAATTTCACCAAGTTCGGAAAGATCAAATTCTTTTGCAGCAATGACTTTATCATCATTAGATAAAATGAGTAATTCCGCTCTACCCATTGTGACGGGCTGTTCAAGTGATGATCTAAAGAAAGCCTTAACTAACCATTCACTTGTATTTTCATTTCGATCGATATCTATACCTGAAAGAGAAATTTGGTTCACCTTTAAAGGTTGTAGTTCATTTGATAAAAATTGGAATACATATTGTTGTTCCTTAGGAACATCCCATTCAGGATGAATAGAGAGGGTAGTATGAATTTCTTCAGATGTTATTGATGATTCATTTTCGAAAAGTTCATTGGAATCAATTGTAGTATCTGTTCCAGTTTTATTCGTCTTAAAAAATGAAAAGAGTCCCATGATTATTGTTCCTCCTTTTGAGATTCAATGATTCGCATAAAGCTTAGTATTTCAGTAGCGATAGATCGTCTTAGTTCTTGATAATGCATTGCGAAAAGTTCTAATCCCTCGCGTTGATAAATACGCATTGGATCTTCTTGTTGATATGAACGAAGTCCAATTCCTTCTTTTAGTCTCGTCATTGATTCTAAATGTTTTACCCATGTAGCATCAATGTATGAAAGCATTACCCTAGGGATAGTTGCCATTACTTGTTCGTTTTCTGAGAATGAGCCGATGAAGTTTTCTAGCTCTGATATAGGCTTAGCTAACACCTTATGAATATCTTTTGTCTTATTTAGTGATCGGCTTAACACTAGTTTTTCTGCAGAAAACTGATTAATTGATTGTTCAATTCTCTCAAAATCCCATTCTTCTTGAAGTGCATCTTCAGGGCAACTTTCACCCACAACATAATCCATAGTCTCAGCTAACATCACTTTTAGTTGAGTCAATAAATCTTCTTTTAGAAGAACACGATTTCTTAATGAATAAATGACTTTTCTTTGATCATTAATTACGTCATCAAGTTTTAAGTTATATTCTCTCATGGAGAAATGTGCACCTTCTACAATTCGTTGAGTACGGTCAGTCAGTTCATGGACTTCTTTATTCTGTACTTGCCCAAGAGAATCGGTTTTAAGTTTAATTTTAAATTTCTCAAGATCATCTTTCGCAAATCGTCTAAACATATCGTCTTCTAATGAAATGAAAAATTGACTTTCACCTGGATCTCCTTGTCGACCAGAACGTCCACGTAATTGATTGTCAATTCGACGGCTTTCATGTTTTTCTGTACCTAAGACAAATAACCCGCCAACTTCATCTACCCCATGACCCAGTTCAATGTCCGTTCCACGCCCCGCCATGTTCGTAGCAACCGTTATTTGGTTTAATTGACCAGCTTGAGAAATCAATTGAATTTCTTGTTCCACACTTTTTGCATTTAGTAGCTGATAAGATAGTCCAAGTTCGTCTAAATACTTAGCAACTTTTTCAGATTGTAATATTGAAGTAGTACCAATTAAAACAGGTTGTCCATTTGTATGACATGATTTTACTTCAAGAGCAACTGCTTTATATTTTTGGTCAATTGTTTCAAATACAATATCATCATGGTCAAATCTAATTTTTGGACGATTCGTAGGAACTTGAAGGACTTCCATTCCATAAACTTCTCTAAATTCTTGTTCTTGTGTTTTAGCTGTTCCAGTCATTCCGCATAGTAATGGGTACATACGGAAATAGTTTTGAATCGTAATTTGAGCCTGGGCTTTATTTTCTTCAGTAATTGTAACGCCTTCTTTAGCTTCGATCGCTTGGTGTAAACCATCTGAAAGAGTACGTCCTTCCATAATTCGACCTGTAAACATATCGACTAAATGAATTTTGTCATCCTTCACTATGTAATCCACGTCACGGTCAAACATAACATGAGCTCGGACTCCTTGAATCACATAATGATAAAGTGATTGATGTTCAAGCTCATATAAGTTCTCAACGCCGAAAGCGGCTTCTACTTTTTCAATACCCACGTCTGTAAGTGAAGTGGCTTTCGTTTCATCATCAAAATCATAATCGCGGTCTACGATAAAACGTTTTGCCAATCTCGCTGAAATCATATGCAAATCAGAATTAGCTTGCATTTTCCCTGCAACAATTAGAGGAGTTTTAGCTTCGTCGATTAATACACTATCGACTTCATCAATAATAGCGAAATGATATGGACGTTGAACTTTTTGCGTCATATCACCAACCATATTATCTCGTAGATAATCAAACCCAAACTCGGTACCTACACCATAGGTTATATCTGATTGATAGGCATCTTGTTTTTCATCTGGTTGCATTAATGGCAAATTTAAGCCTACTGTTAAACCTAAAAATCTGTGAATCTGACCAATTTGTTCAAAGTCACGTTTAGCAAGATATTCATTAACTGTGATAACATGAACACCTTTACCTTCAAGAGCTCGTACATATGAAGGTAGGGAAGCAACTAGTGTTTTTCCTTCACCAGTTGGCATTTCAGCTATGTTACCTTCAGTTAAGACTAACCCTCCGATTAATTGCACATCAAAATGGCGCATATGCAATACGCGTTTAGAAGCTTCTCTTACTACAGCAAACGCTTCAGGAATAATTGATTCGATTTTTTCGCCGTTAGAAATTCTCTGTTTGAACTGTTCAGTCATCTGTCGCAGTTCATTGTCCGTTTTAGAAGTATAGACTTTCTCTAATTTATTTATATGATCTACCGTTTTACGGTATTTTTTTAATTGTCGATCGGATGTTTCGTTTGACCGTTTGAAAATTGAATACATAGGTTTACGCCCCTTTAAATTCTAGACACTTGCTTATTTTAACAAATTTCGAATGAAAAAACCATGAAACATATTAGAAGTGAACTTCGTCTAAATAATTACGTGATTGATATAGATAATAATGGGATATTCTAATAGGAAGAAACGCTCATTGTTGACGAATCTTGTTTACGATTGGCAAAAACATGCTATAATACTATTGGATTCACATGCAAAGATGCATAGATTTAAGGAGGAAAGACATGCTATACCTAACTCTGGTTCTGGCATTTGTCGCTTCAATACTGTTAACTCCAGTGGTGAAGGCCATTGCGTTCCGTGTGGGCGCCGTTGACCGACCTAATTACAGAAAAGTACATGCACGAATTATGCCTCGCCTAGGCGGTTTAGCTATATTCGGTGCGTTTTTAATTGCGTATTTTATATTACAACCTGTTGATCCAGAAAATCCTTTAGCAGCACCATTTATTATAGGTGGGGCAGTTATGATTATCATTACGGGTGTTTTAGATGACATGTTTGAAATTACAGCGAAAGCAAAATTACTTGGCCAATTTATTGCTGCAGGAATTGTCGTCTACGGCGGATTGCAAATAGAATTTATTAATCTTCCATTTGGTGGCGTATTAGATTTTGGATATTTAAGTATTCCATTAACCATTTTATGGATAGTTGGTATCACTAACGCCATCAACTTAATTGATGGACTTGATGGTTTAGCAGCTGGTGTTTCAACTATTGCGTTAATCACTTTATCAGGGATGGCCTTGATGAAAGGCGACATGTTCGTTTTTTCGATGGCTGCCATTTTAGCAGCAAGTTCTGCTGGATTCCTCATTTATAATTTCCATCCAGCGAAAATTTTTATGGGCGATACTGGAGCGTTATTTTTAGGATATATGATTTCGGTACTTGCACTGTTAGGGTTTAAAAATATTACGGTTATTTCCTTAATCATTCCAGTCATTATGTTAGGAGTTCCAATTTCCGATACATTTTTTGCGATTGTTCGACGATGGAGATTGAAACAACCTTTATCAGCCCCTGATAAGTCCCATTTGCATCATTGTTTGCTGAATGTTGGATTTACTCATAGACAAACGGTGTTAATCATTTATGCTTTAGCCGCAATGTTTGGACTAGCTGCATTAATCTTCTCACAAGCAACTGTATGGGGAGCAATTTTGTTAATTGCAGTAATGCTCGTAGCAATCGAATTATTTGTGGAAGCAGTAGGATTAGCAGGGAAGAACTATCGGCCACTTATCAATTTTGTTAGAATGATTGGTAAATAAGATAAATAGAAAATGCACATTCCAATGATGTCACAATGGAATGTGCATTTTTTTATTTGAATATACTCGTGATGGTTTTTAATCATGTAGGAGAGTTTTTGGTCTTAATTGTGTTGGACTCATTCAGATAGGCTGCTTCCCACACGTTACTATACAGCGTTTAAAACTCTTGCAAATCGTCCAGGAGTCGCCTCACCTACTCTTAATTAATTGTTAGTTGATGGGGAAGCTGATTCAATTGATTCTTCATCAATAATTTCTAAATGACGTTTCAGTTTAAATTTCGTTTCTTCTAAATTCTGCTCGTCAAGTCTCCAATAATAACCTTGAGAGGTCCAATCATCAAAACCTTTTAAGGAAAGTGACTCAATATCAGGCATACCGCCTTTTAGATAAGAAACAAAAGAAGTCATGGTATCCATTGTCATATCAGTTTTCATATGTAGTCCAACTGCTTGTATAACATCATCATACTTAGTTATTGAGCCTGCGGAAGTTGCTTTTTCAACAAGACTTTGTAATAAAAGTTGTTGCCGTAGACCTCGTTCAATATCATTATCTATTTTTCGGGTACGAGCGAGGGCAAGTGCTTCACGACCATCTAATACATGTTTGCCTTTGGTTAATTTGACAGTGGACTTTTCATATTGATCTTTCTCTATAAAAGTAAAGGGCACTTCTGCTTCAATTCCTCCTAGCGCATCAACAACATCCACAAAGGCATCAAAATTCATTTTTACATAGTAATCAACTGGTACCTCTAATAAGTGTTCAATCGTTTCAATAGATGATTTGGCGCCACCATTTTGAAATGCATGATTAATCTTATCGTTATAACCTTTTGCTGGGATATATACTAAAGAGTCACGAGGAATACTTAATAATTTCACTGTTTTCTCTTGTTTATTTAAGGTTGCCAAAATAATTGCATCAGAGCGACTATTATCTTCACCTTGACTTCTTTTATCACTATCGTCGATGCCTAAAAAGAGAATGGAAGTTTGTTCTTTTGCTATAATGTCGTTGATAGCAGGAGAAGTAATCTTATTATTATCTAATGGCTCATAGGCGTTTAATGCCATAACTTCGATTTGCTTATGTAAATATACTCCATAGGCCGTAAAACAAATGATACTTGAAGCAATTAACATAAGAGAAATTTTAATTACTAAAGATTTATTCGACTGGTTAGTCGTTTTGTTGCGAAATTCTTTCCTTTTCATCCAAGTGCTCCTTAATATGTCGTTTTTTAAATTATACGATAATTTTGACACAAACGCTGGTATTTTTTACAATAAAAAAACTGACCTATATAGGTCAGTTTGAATAAGCATAATTAATTATCATCTTTTTTAGAAGCAAGTTCAGTTACGTCCGTCTCGCTGTCTGAGAAACTAGAGGAAGAGTCATCTATTCCTAGATGAGATTTAAGTATATCTCGCGTTTCTTCAAGACTTTCTTGATCGAGTAACCAATAGTAGGTACCTGTTGACATATCATCTGATCCCTCTAGAGTCAGTGTATCTACACGAGGTGCACCATCTTTTATATATTCAAAAAACGATTTCATTTCATCGAAAGACATATCTGTTTTCATATTATCTCCAACCGCATCAATTACATCACCATATTTAGTGAAAGAACTAGCAGAGGAAGCTTCTTTCATAATAGCTTGCAAAATCATTTGTTGACGTTTACCACGTTCAATATCATTATCTTGTTTACGTGTTCGTGCTAAAGCAAGTGCTTCCGCACCATCTAAATGTTGATAGCCTGGGAATAATTTAATGCTGTTATTATCGAGCGCATCTTTCTCATTAATTTCATAAGGGACATCCGCATCAATTCCTCCAAGTGCATCAACAACATCCACGAAAGCATCAAAGTTCATTCTTACATAGTAATCCACTGGAATCTCTAATAATTCTTCAACAGTTTCTATTGATACTCTAGTGCCTCCATTTGCATGGGCATGAGTAATTTTATCTTCATATCCCAGTTCAGGAATATAAACCAATGAATCCCGGGGAATACTCACTAACTTAACAGTCTTACTTTTATTATTTAAAGTAGCTAACATAAGTGCATCAGAACGACTATTAGAAGTTCCTTGATCCCTTTGTTCACTATCATCTATTCCAACAAATAAAATGGATACATTATCTTCTAATGGTTTAACAGCTTCTTCACGTAATTCTGACTTATTTCTATCGCCTAATGTTTCAAAAGCATTTCCTGCAGCCGTTTCAGCTTTTTTGTGAAGATATAAACCATATGCAGTCAAACTAATTAACATTGAAGATACGAGCATAATAGATATCTTTAAAATCAGTGACTTTGTTGACGATTTATGTGACACAGTTTGATATTCTCTACGTTTCATCCAAATTCTCCTCTGAGCAGGTTTAATCCTTGCTCGTTCAATAAGACGTCTGTATTTAAGATATGGTTTCATCCTTATCTACAGTACTCCTCATTATACAGCGTTTCTTTCATTCAGTAAAAGAAAAGTTTGTATCATTTAGATGACAAATTCGAGGAATTTTTCTTCAACGTGCTCAAAATCAGCTTGTCCATTCGTTATTTCTGTTATCCAACCTCTGAAAATATCTTCTTTAATAGCGGGAATGAAGACATATAATTCGACAGATTCAGCATATTCTATTCGATCGAGGGGGTATTCAGAACTGCGAATTTCATTTTCGACTTTACCTAACCAAGTGTAGTCAATTGAGACCTTCATAATATAATGCAATTTTCGTTCTACAACCTGTGCAGCGGAAATACCTTCTGTTGTCGCTTTTCCATAAGCGCGTATTAGTCCACCACCACCGAGTTTTATTCCGCCAAAGTACCTTGTCACTACTACCACCGTATCTTTTAAACCTTGTTTCTTCAGAACTTCCAACATAGGAAATCCAGCTGTACCGCTTGGTTCACCATCATCGTTGGCTTTTTGAATGTTGTCATGTTCACCAATCATGTATGCTGAACAGTTATGGTTAGCACTTTTGTGCTGGTTTTTGATATTATCAATAAAAGACTGTGCTTCTTGTTCAGTTTCTGCCCGGTTTACATAGGTAATAAAGCGGGATTTTTGTATAATTAATTCTGACTCACCGAAACCTTTTACCGTTTTGTAATCGTTTCGCAAACGCTTCACATCCTTACTGACATCTAGTTGTCATGCAATTTTAATATTTAAAAGTAGTGATAGTGCTATAATAAGTTTTAGCCCTTGCAGGAAAAAAGGCGTAGGTGACGAATGGTACATGTATGAATAAAAAGTCACCCATCAGACAATCGAGCAACAAAGGGGAATCATTATGTCTGGGAATCGAGTTGATATCAAGTCTTTGGATTATATATTTAGTCAAATGGTCGATACGATGGACCAGTCCAAAAATGATATCTTTATTATAAGTGAACAGAGCCGTCAAAGCTTTGAACAAATGAGAAAAGAATTAGAAATTGTTCGAGAAAATATTTCATTGGTTATTATTGAAGGCGATTTACTTGAAGAGAAGACAAGATTTTCGCGAACTAGATTAGCGGATGTATCAAAGCATTTCAATACTTTCTCTGAAGTTCAAGTTCGTGAGGCATATGAATTAGCGAATAATTTACAAATTAAATTGTCTATTAACCGGACGGAAGAAAAACAACTTCGTGAACGACGTGACGATTTGGAACGCCGATTGCAAGGGTTGCTCGAAACCATACAGCGAGCAGATCAACTCGTTACACAAGTGAATGTTGTCATGAATTATTTAACTTCTGATTTAAAAAATGTTGGACAAGCACTTGAAACGGCAAAATTAAAGCAAGATTTCAGCTTAAAAATTATTCAAGCACAAGAAGAAGAACGAAAACGATTATCCCGTGAGATTCATGATGGTCCAGCTCAAATGATGGCGAATGTATTGTTACGTTCAGATTTGATTGAGCGTACGTACCGAGAAAAGGGCGTCGAGAAGGCATTTGAAGAACTGGCCGATTTAAAAGTTATGGTTCGAAATGCACTTTCTGAAGTGCGTCGAATTATTTATGATTTGCGACCAATGGCATTGGATGATTTAGGATTAATTCCTACCCTCAAAAAATACTTAATGACTATCGAAGAATATAACATAGGGTGCGAAATACACTTCCAATCCATGGGTGAAGATCGACGAATCATTAGTAATTATGAGGTTGCCATTTTTCGATTAGTTCAGGAATCGGTGACGAACGCCACGAAACACGGGAGGTGTACTAGAATTTGGGTTAAGGTTGAATGGCGAAATGACGCTGTGAACATACTGGTGAAAGACAACGGATCCGGTTTTGATCCAACCTTAGTTCAAGACTCATCATTTGGATTGCTTGGGATGCGAGAACGCATTGATTTGATTAAAGGTGAGATGACTGTGACTTCTTCAGCAGGCAAAGGAACGACGATGATGTTTCGAATTCCATTAATAGAGGAAAAAGACAAATACTAAGATTGTGTCGATATAGGAGGAAATGACGATGACGAAAATTGTAATCATAGATGACCACCAATTATTCCGTGAAGGTGTAAAGCGGATTTTAGATTTTGAAGATTCATTTGAAGTATTAGCTGAAGGTGGAGACGGCGGAGACGCTATTGGCCTTTATGAAAAATATTCTCCAGACGTTATTTTAATGGACATTAACATGCCACGTAAAAACGGTGTGGAAGCAACTGGCGAATTAATGACACAATACCCAGAAGCTAAAGTAATCATGTTATCTATCCATGATGATGAATCATATGTAACACATGCTCTGAAAACTGGTGCACTTGGATACATGTTAAAAGAAATGGATGCAGATGCAATTGTTCAAGCAATCAAAGTTGTCGCAACAGGCGGATCTTACTTACATCCAAAAGTAACACGTAATTTAGTTGCTGAATTCCGTCGGTTAAGCGAACGTGAAAATAAAGGCAGCTTCCACCAATCAGAAATTCGTCGTCCTTTCCACTTGTTGACGAAACGCGAATGTGAAGTTCTTCAATTATTAACAGATGGTCAAAGTAACCGTATGATTGGTGAAACATTGTTCATCTCTGAAAAAACCGTTAAGAACCATGTATCTTCGATTTTGCAAAAAATGAATGTAAATGACCGTACACAAGCCGTTGTAACAGCTATTAAAAATGGCTGGGTTGAAGTGCGATAATAATTGTGGATCCGCTCACTTGTTGTGAGCGGATCTTTTTCGTTTATGTGTTTGAATCCCGTAAATTAGTATGCTAAACACGTAATATTGATTGCTAATCTCGTAAATTTGATACCTAATCCCGTAAAAATAATTGCTAATCCCGTAAAACAACGATTTTAAACAAACTAAGACTTCCAAAAATATCTTCTGCCTCTACCGTTACCAACCGGTACCAAGTTTAATCTCCTCAATAGATAGCTCGCAGCATCTTCATTCAAACTGAGGTACTCCATACACTCACGTGTAGTGATTGAATCCTTCCACAAATAAAACCAATCTTCTACCGCTTCCTTCTTCGCAAGTTTCGTCGGCTTTTTACAATTGGTACATTTTTTTTCATTCTTAATCGTCTTAAAACAATAGCTGCATATTAAACCTTTTCGAATTTGTTCATACTCAATTTGATATCGATTGCTTAAAGGTGGAGGGAAATAACTAGTTTGATATTCATTTATTAAACTCAACAGTTTGTCGAAAGTTTCCCGGGAAATAATTGGTTCTTTTTCGTTTAACTCTTCGATATAGCTACTGATGTCGCATCCCATAATAATTTTGGCGAATTTAGGTGGGAGGGCTACATGATTTTTGGAGTAGGGTAGCACGATATAGCTGTGAATAGGTAATAAAACGCCATGCTTCTCTAACCACATGTTTAGTCTTTTTACATTTCTGTTTAGTTGTTGTTCAGGGCATTTTAGTGGGGTAATGACGCCGTCGACATCTTTTAAAAGTTGTGGGGGATTTGATTGGAACATAAGCTTGCCTTTAATCGTCTTTATTTCCAACACACAGATATATGACTGAGTAATAATCAATGTATCGATGGAAATGAAGGATTGGGCATCACATTTTAAATTAACTTCTTTTAAAATGGCATAGGGTTCTGCAAACCCGACCTATTTTAGGAAGCGATCGACCTGACATTCGCCATTATAGCCGGCTCTCGTCATATCGATTTTAGATAAGATATCGTGTCGGGATGGATGCTCAGAGGGAAGTCGATGTAAAACTCTTGTGTATGCGTGAATTATAGATGGTTCGGTTCGTGCGAAGTCGATTTTTGAAACACTCCTTTAGTAGAATTTAGGAGAAAATAGGGGTGTTTTCAACATAGCATGTTCAAATAAATTTCACAAGTCAATAATCGTTGAGTTTCGCGCATGAATATGCCAAAATTAATAACCGAGTAGGAGGACGAGAATTGATGAAATATCCATATATACTTTTATTAACAATGACTGCAATTTTATTGACGGCATGTAGCAATGATGAGTCGACAAATTCCGGCTCCGTTAACGACGGAGAATCCCCAAATGAAAGCAATGCCTTAGAACATGGTGTGACGGATCAAGGCGAAGTTGGCTTTGAAATGGCTGGCGGCAAAATTGAGGAAGCGACGAATGTTCCAGAAGAACAAAGACAAGCGATCCTCTCGGCTTTCGACACATACATGAAAGCCTTCAATGATGAAGACGTTGAAACCTATATGTCTGTCATTGCGAAGGAACCTGAAGGGTTCGAGTATGCAGAAGAAGAACAATTAGTTCGCAAAACTTTCAAAGAATATAATGTTGATCGAACTGCTGATAATATCACATTAATAAAATACGATAAGAACCAGGCGCAAGTATTTGCTAATTTCGATATTTCGATGGTGCAAGAATCGAGTGGGGCGGAATTAGATCGCTCCGGTCGTCAAGTGACTGTCTTTACGAATGAAGATGGTGAGTGGAAAGTGACAAGTGTGTTCTTTATTGGCGATAAAGTTGAATAAACTGCTGGACACCATGATGAGAAAGTTTCATTATGGTGTTTTTTATAACTCATGCTAAACTGAAAATAGGAATGAGGTCAATCCACATTTGGAGGGATGCTCATGAACGAAATCCGAGAATTTTTAACAGGTCGCATGTGGCTGCGCGAACATACCCCGTTTTCGCGAGAAGACATAGACAATGAAATTAACCAAGGGAATATAACCCCCTACCCAGGCATTCAGTCGAGTGTCAAAACCCTTTTTACATTTACTTATCAATCAAACAGTTGTCGTCGCTGCGGCAATTACCAACTAACTCCATTTAACTGTGCCAAATGCGAAGGTCCGTGTCTTTATTGTCGAAATTGTATTCGTATGGGCAGAATTAGTCGGTGCACAGATTTAATATCTTGGACAGGACCTTCATTGGAAATAAAACAGAAGGTCGTTTTTGCATGGAATGGAACATTTACACTTGATCAACAGCGAGCTTCTGATGAATTAATACGAAGTGTGAAGTCAAATGAATCACATCTGATTCATGCGGTTTGTGGAGCGGGAAAGACAGAGTTACTGTTTCCTGTCATTGCGGAGTTATTGAAGGAAGGGAAACGAGTATGTGTTGCGACACCTCGAACGGATGTCGTGCTCGAGTTGGCTCCACGATTTAAGAAAGTTTTCCCTGAGACTGTGATACATGCCTTATATGGAGGAGCAATAGACCAAAAAGGTTTTGCACAATTGATCATAGCGACCACTCACCAGCTGTACCGATTTGAGAATGCGTTTGATGTCATTTTTGTCGATGAAGCGGATGCTTTTCCGTATTCAATCGACAAATCACTTGAATATGCTGTGAATAAAGCAAAGAAACTTGATACGGCTGTTCACTATATTACTGCTACGCCATCGAAGGAACTTCTGAGAGATGTAAAGAATAAGTCAGTCATATCAATTCGATTCCACGGCCACCCTTTACCTGTCCCTCGGTTTGAACCGTTATGGAATTATACGAAGCAGATAAAGAAAGGGAAGTACCCAAGTAAATTAAGGGTGTGGATGGAAGAAAGAATGAATAACCAGGAACCATTTCTTATTTTCTTTCCGACGATTGATTTAATGATGCAGGCATCCATTTTATTCGAAAATATTCCTTCTGTTCATGCCGAAGACCCCCAAAGAAAAGAAAAAGTATTAATGCTGCGAAATAAACAAGTGCCTGGACTTCTTACAACAACCATTTTAGAAAGAGGGATTACGATCGAGAAACTTCACGTGGCAGTGGTTGGAGCTGATGAATCCATTTTTTCAAGCAGTGCTTTAATTCAAATCTGCGGAAGAGTAGGACGGTCAAGTGAATTTCCAACTGGCGATATCGTGTTTTTCCATCAAGGGATTTCGAATGAAATGGATGAGGCGAAGTATTTAATCGAAGAACATAATAAGGTGAAGAAATGAATTGCCTTATTTGCAATAACGAATTTTTAGAAAAGCCCTCATGGACATCACTATTCATGATTAGACAGCCTCAAGTAATTTGTGATAAATGCCAAAATAAGTTTGAACAAGCTGAAATGAAAGATTATCGCAAAGACTGGGAAGACACTATGTTTGAGGGTTCCTTAGACTCATTAATTTCAATTTATTCCTATAACGAATTCATGAAAGATGTTCTCCATCAATACAAGTTTCTCCAGGATGTTGAGATGGCTAAAATATTTCGTGAAGATTTTGTCCATTTGAAATCAGAAACGACAATGATTGTTCCCATCCCCATGCATCCAGAAAAACTGAAGGAAAGGACTTTTGCCCATATAGATGAATTACTAATTGCAGCAGATATTACATTTACACAACCACTCCAGAAGATTATGAACACGACGCAAGGAAAGAAGTCGAAACAAGAACGTATGCAATCAGAGATTTTATTCGCACTAACAGAAAGTGTTGCTGGAAAATCCATTCTATTAATAGACGATTTGTACACCACCGGCACCACCTTGCACCATGCTGCATGCATATTAAAGCAAGCTGGAGCTACTAAAGTAAGTGCTCTTACCTTAGTGCGTGTGTAAATTCATCTTGTCCAAAATCATTCCTCCGAGTACAATGTTCCTAACAACCATCTACACCAGGAGGCGTTCAACATGGGGGAATTAAGAAATTGTCCAACTTGTAATGATTTTTTCAATTACACGGGGATGCGTGATGTGTGTGCAAAATGTGCTAATATCGAGGAACAACAATATGAAACAGTTTATAAATTTTTGCGGAAGCGTGAAAATCGTGCGGCGAATATAGAACGAATCTGTGAAGTAACTGGCGTTAAAGAATCTCTTTTACATAAGTGGGTTCGAAAAGGAAGACTGCAGCCGGCATTGTTCCCAAACCTTGGTTATCCATGTGATAACTGTGGGAAGTTAACTACAAGTGGGAAGCTTTGTGAAAATTGTACATCGAATTTAAAAGCAGACTTAAGAACATTTGACGCAGCTAAAGACTTCCGTGATAAAGTTGCCAATCAAGATAAAGGAACATACCATTCAGAGCGCAAATAATAATTCGATGGCGATGTTTGCCATCGTTTTTTTGTGGAATGCTAAATTTATATAGACCATTTTGTCTACAGTTATTTTTCCTTCAAAAGACCCTTAACAATTCATTAAATCAGCCGAAATAGTAAGTAGACACTCATAAAAGGAAGGAGACCATTATGAAAATAAACAATGTAGGCGTGAACGCCGTCAATCCATATAAACGTCAAGCACAAAAGCTAGATGCTGCTGAACAAACGAAAAAACAATCAGCTGATCAATTGCAAATTTCATCAGTAGCGAAAGAATTGCAGTCTTCATCATTCGCAACGGAACGTGCTGAACGCATTCAACAATTAAAAGTAGATATCGAATCAGGTAACTACAAAGTTGATGCGAAGCAAGTTGCAGGAGATTTACTTGCATTTTACCGCAAATAAAATGACCGCCTTCTAATTTACGCTGGCGGTCCATTTTCTGTATATGACTAAAGGAGTTTTTTCCATGTCGATTGATACGATCATTCAAACGTTAGACAACTTAGAAAAACTACACAAAAGTTTGCTTGAACTTGCCTATAAGAAAACTGAGTTCATCAAAACTGGAGACATGGATAGTCTCGATCAACTGCTCAAGGACGAGCAGGCGCACATAGCGGCAATTTCACAACTTGAACAACAGCGTCAGGCAGTGGTAACGGATTACCTTCGAGCAAAAGGAATTGCTCCTTCTGACACACCAACTGTTAAGGAAGTAATGGAAGCAGCTGAGTCGCCATCTGATCAAGAACAACTCAAAATTTCTCGTAATCGACTGTTACTAACCGTCGACCAACTGAAATTCCAAAATGACTTAAACCAAAAACTAACTTACCAGTCTTTGCAATTTGTCAATTTAACACTAGACATGTTGAAACCACGTCCGGAAGAAATTAATTACTCTCGAAATGAAACAAAAGGTAACAAGGTAAACAAAGAGAAAACCTATTTCGATTCACAAGTCTAAGGAGGCGACACCATGCGCAGTACGTTTATGGGTCTTGAAGCAAGCAAACGCGGTCTTTTCACACAACAAACCGCCTTATATACAACGGGTCACAATATTTCTAATGCCAACACAGCTGGTTACTCACGTCAACGCGTGAACATGCAACCAACACTTGGATTTCCTGGAACAGGTCTAAACGCTCCAATGACACCTGGCTTTATTGGAACTGGAGTGGAAGCGGGTTCAGTCCAACGAATTCGTGACACATTTACAGACAGTCAATTCAGACAAGAGTCAAACAAATTAGGTTACTGGGAATCAAGATCTCAAGCTATCTCTCAAATGGAAGACGTTCTAAACGAACCATCTGATTATGGTTTAGCAAAATCGATGGATGAGTTCTGGAAATCCCTTCAAGATTTAAGTGTTAACCCTGAAAACGGTGGAGCACGGGCAGTAGTCGTTCAACGAGGAATCGCAGTTGCGGATTCATTCAACTACATGCATAAATCGATTACAGAAATAAAAGACAATGCTGCAAAAGAAATCGGCATTTCACTTAATAACGTCAACTCAATTCTAGAACAAATTGGAGACTTAAACCGGCAAATCACAGCAATCGAGCCAAATGGCTATATGCCAAATGATTTATATGATGCTCGTGATAACTTACTAGACGAGTTAGGGCAGTTCTTCCCAATTGAGACTTCTAATTCTCCTTCAGGTGGTAATGCTTTGAAGGTTGCTGAAGGATCAGTGACGGTTTCAATTAAGTTGAAAAATGGTGATTTACTTAAAGTAGTTGATGGTAAAGATTTTGCTCAGCTTAGAAATTCAGGTGCCAGTTCTACTGATGGTGTAACACCTACTTCAGCGGTAGAAGGTTTCCATTTAGTACAGATTGATGCTAGTGGAAATGAAGTTTTTGTTGACGGAAACATGTCACCATCTGTAAAAGATGTTCAGGACATTTTAGAGTTCAGTGATTTAGGTAAAATTAAGTCGCTGGCAAACTCTTATGGATATATGGATAATTCTGCAACACCAGTTGAAAAGGGTTTATTCCCAGAAATGATAGCGAAATTAAATACAATGGCAGGTGCATTCGCAGAAGAGTTTAATAAAATTCATATGGGCGATACAACAGATCCAGCTAATTATCCAGCTGGCTCAGACATTAATGGTCGCCCTGGTGAAGCGTTTTTTGTTAGTAATAATGCAAATCCATTAAATGCCGGTAATATTTATGTTTCGGCAAATATTATTAGTGATCCAGGTAAAGTAGTTGCTTCAGACTCTGCACCAGTCGCTCCTCCAGGTGTGGCTAACCCAGAACCAGGTAATGGAAAATTTGCTTTAAAATTAGCGAATATGAAATTTGTTAATTTGTCAGATTTAGGAAATGTGAATACTCAAACATATTTCCAAAGCATCATTGGTCAATTAGGTGTCGACGGACAACAAGCTTCACGCTTAATGTTCAATACTGCTACTCTTCAACAAGCGGTTGCTGAACGTCGTGCTTCAGTTAGCTCCGTATCTTTGGATGAAGAAATGACGAATATGATTACATTCCAACAAGCATATAACGCTTCTGCTCGTATGATTACTGTAGTAGATGAAACCTTAGATAAAATCATTAACGGCATGGGCCGTGTCGGAAACTAATAGGGGGTCCAACCAATGCGCGTAACACAATCAATGCTTTCAGGTAATATGCTTAGAAATTTGTCTAATAGTTATTCAAAGATGGGTGAGTTGCAAAACCAAATTACTACTGGTAAAAAAGTAAATAGACCTTCAGATGATCCAGTAGTAGCAATGAAGGGAATCGGACTACGTTCTGCTCTTGATAAAGTAGAACAATTTCAACGTAATCTTGGAGAGGTTCATAACTTATTAGATAGTTCGGACGATGCTTTAGATAAGGTTGGTTCAGCTATGCAACGAGTTAATGAACTTATGGTCCAAGCATCAAGTGATACATCTACAACTGATGACCGGAAGAAGATTGAAAGTGAAATCGCTCAAATTCGCAGTCATATCCAAAATATTGCTAATACAAAAGTTGGAGACAAATATATCTTCAGTGGTACAAGCACTACTTCGCCATTATTTGATGGTACTGGATATCCCGCTGGACCGACAGCCGTTACAGATCCGTTGAAGAAACATATAGAAATTGAAATTTTCGATGGAGTAACAATGAAAGTTAATACAAACGGCATTGATGTATTTAGAGATATTGACAAAATGTTGGGTGACATTTCGACAAAAATGCAAGCAGGTACTGCATCTGGAAGTGAATATTCTGCTTACCTTACTGATATCAGTGATCAAATGAATGTGGTTTTAACAACTAGAGCGGACATTGGTGCTCGACAAAATCGTGCTGAACTAATGGATAATCGTTTGGATTCTCAAAGTGTCATTGCTACGAAGCAAATGTCTGAAAATGAAGACATTGATTACGAAAAGTCTATCACTGAGATGATCACACAAGAATCTGTTCATCGTGCAGCGTTGTCAGTAGGAGCTAAAATTATTCAACCCTCATTAGCAGACTTTTTACGTTAAAATAAAAAAGCGCCATACGCATTATTGCGTAGGCGCTTTTTAAAAAGAGGTGAATCAAATGGATATACCAAGATTAAATGTACAAACAACAAAAGGGTTACTTGGTCTATCGACTACTAAACCAATTCAAAGACTAACACAGCAACCAGCGACACTATCAATTGAACAACCTAATGCTATACAAACGTTCCGTACTACTAAATCACAGTTCAATATTGATAGCACACAAGCTCGTGCTGACGTAGATTTAAAAAGCTCCTTTAAGAGATGGGAAGAAGTAGCAAGTTATAGTAGACAGACTGTATCTGATGGGACTGCTCGACGAGCTATGGAAGGTTCTGAAATGATGCGAATAGAAAATGGCAGCAATGCTTTTGCTTCAATTGCTCAACGGTCGGGACGACAAATGAAAGATCTGGGAATAAAATTCATACCATCATACGGAAGTGTAAAAGTAAGCTTTACACCTGGTAAAGTTGATGTTCAAACAGAGCAACAAAAACCAATTGTATCTGCTCAAACAAATAAACCTACACATGAATACAAACCAGGTAAAGTAACAGCTGAAATGCTACAGTACCCATCCATTGATATTTCATGGTAATAGAGGAGGATTAATATGAAAATACAAACCGCATTTTTAGGTGAAATCGAAATTGATGATTCACAAACTTTTTACTTTGAACATGGACTTCCTGGTTTTGAAGAAGAACAAAAATTCGCATTGATTCCGTTAGAAGACGATGCTGTCTATCAAGTATTACAGTCAGTCAATAATGCTCAAATAGCTTTTGTAACCGTAAATCCATTTGTATTTACAAATTATAATTTTGATTTAGATGAAAGCACAGTCCATTCTCTATCAATTACATCGAATGAAGATATTGCGATACTAACTATTGTTACAGTAAAGGAACCTTTTTCAGAATCGACATTGAATTTGAAGGCACCTATTGTAATCAATATGAAGTTAAAAAAAGCAAAACAAACGATCATTGAAAAATCAGATTTTCCACTAAGACATCCAATTTCACAAGGAAAAGGGTGATTACATGCTTATCTTAACAAGAAAAATCGGCGATTCTATATGGATTAATGACGAAATAGAAATCATCATTAGCGAAGTTAAAGGAGACCAAGTTAAAATAGGAATCAATGCACCACGCACAATGGAAATTCTTCGAGGTGAATTAAGAACAGAAGTTTCTAATGCAAACGCTGAAGCTTTATCAACTAAATTACCTAACTTTAAAAAAATCTAAAATTATTTTAAAAATACTATTAAACTATTGAAACTAACTCCGATACTATTATTGTAACAGTAGAATGCGGGGTTCGGCCGACTCGGTCTCTACTAATTACATATCCGCTCACAAGGACGTGAGCAACACACATTCAAGGAGGAAAACAAAAATGAGAATTAATCACAATATCGCAGCACTTAACACACACCGCCAATTAAATGGTGCGACAAATGCACAATCAAAATCAATGGAAAAATTAGCTTCTGGTCTTCGTATCAACCGTGCTGGAGATGACGCTGCTGGTTTAGCAATTTCTGAAAAAATGCGTGGACAAATTCGCGGTTTGGATCAAGCTAGCAAGAACTCACAAGATGCTATCTCACTTATCCAAACAGCTGAAGGCGCATTAAACGAAACACATGATATTTTACAACGTATGCGTGAATTAGCTACTCAAGCTTCAACAGATACTAATACAACTTCAGATCGTGGAGAAATCCAAAAAGAAATTGATTCTTTGACTTCTGAAATCAACCGTATTGGTAATACAACTGAGTTCAATACTCAAAAACTACTTAATGGTGAAAAAGACGATGCAACATTAGCTACATCTGCTAGTCTTACAGGTACTGGGGTTGCAGGCGCTGTAACAACTGGTGGAGTATTAAATCTTGAAATTGATGGCACAGTTGTCGATGTTACAATTACGGATGCTGATACAGCAGCCACAGTAGTTACTTCAATTAACACTGCAGCAAATACTGCACTAGGAACAACAGGTCTAACCTATGCTGCAATTGATGGTAACGGAGCATTGGATCTTAATTCTTTAACGAGTGGTGATACTTCTTCTGTAGAAGTCCTTGGAGCATCAGCTGGAACAGCTTTGGCAGACTTAAATCTTTCTGTATCTAGTGCATCTGGTACTGATGCTGGTGCAGGATTACAATTCCAAATTGGGGCTAATGAAAACCAAAGCTTGACACTTGAAATTTCTGATATGCGTGCAAGCGCTCTTCAATTAACAGGATCTGGAGCTGGATATACAACAGTTACTAATGTAAGCAATGGTACTGATTCTGCGGGTACTGAGTCTGGACTTGATGTTTCAAACGCTACAAATGCATCTGCAGCAATTACAAAAATCCAATCAGCGATTGATAGTGTTTCAGCGGAACGCTCTAAATTGGGAGCTAACCAAAACCGTCTAGAACATACTATCAACAACTTAGGTACATCTGCAGAGAACCTAACTGCAGCAGAATCTCGTATCCGTGATGTTGATATGGCGAAAGAAATGATGACTCAAACTAAGAACTCAATTCTTTCTCAAGCTGCACAAGCTATGTTAGCTCAAGCTAATCAACAACCACAAGGCGTTCTTCAATTATTACGTTAATTTAAACACTTTTTAAATGGAGGACCTTAGATAATTTCCTAAGGTCCTTTTTTGTATAGACTTTCAGGTACATAATGGTATTGAATAAGAGCAACGAAATATGCAAGATGGGATTTAACTAATTCAAACAGCTGAATTGTGAAATGAGTGATATACATCCTATGCTACAATCAGAAAGGGAATTGTCTGCATAAAGAGCAAATGACACACTTGTCAATGAAAATCAGCATTCTAAATAAAGTGAAATCTATCGATTTATTGAAGTCAATCGACCAGCCTTTAGTGCAAGAAAACCATTAATAAGAATTATTCCTTCCATCGAAATAGAGTTGCGAAATCTCACAAAATTTACAACCGTAAGGCCTTCTAGAATTATTTAGCTAATAAGGAAATCAAAGTGCGATTGGAATTTTCCGATCGCATTTTGTATTTTAATTAAACGATTTTGATAAAAAGGTTTCCCAAACATTATCATCTTTATATATTTTCTTGCCTTCTATATTAAACTCTCCATATCCTAACCGATATAACTAACAGGATAATGAAATTAGGAGGTTTTTTTATGGTTAATCGTATAGCTGCTTCTGTACCATTAGTTCATGCAAACTCAAGTTCAGATTCAACTGTGACAGAAGCATCTGAAATACAAGTTCAACCGGTGAATAGTAATGATCTACAGTTTACTACTCAATCAATACCAGAAGAACAATATCCTTTGCCTGGAGAAAAAGCCAAGAAAATGACGGAAAGTATTAATCGATTTATGGAGACAACTAATACAAATTTGCGCTTTCAGTATCATGAAGATTTAAAAGAATATTATGTAACAATTGTTGATTCGAAAACAAATGAGTTAGTTAAGGAAATTCCATCTAAAAAGTTGATGGATATTTACGCGGCAATGCGAGATTTCCTTGGACTAATGGTGGATCATAAAATATAGAAGGTAGGTGAGAGTATGCGTATTACAGGTTTAGCAAGTGGAATGGATACCGAAACGATGATTAAAGATATGATGAGAGCTCAACGTATGCCAATGGATAAAATTCTTCAACGCAAACAATATATGGAATGGCAACGCGACGATTACCGTACAGTGAATCGTCAATTATTTGATTTTCGGAATTTAGTTTCAGATAATATGATGCGTTCTAGTACTTTCACTCAAAAAACAGTCACTTCTTCAAATGAAGACGCAGTTTCTGTTAGAAATATAAATTCTACTAGTGATTTTGCTGGAGCAGTAAGTGTGCAACGCCTGGCTGAACAAGCAACAATGCGTAGTACGGCTCGAGTAAACGGTTCAACTACTCCTATTGATACTACTGCAAAGTTGTCTACACTTGACCCAACATTAACTAATCCTCAAACCATCACTATTAAATCAATTAAAGAAGACGGTACCTTACAAACGGATGCTGAGGCTTTTACATTAACTTTTAATCCTGCTGAAAAATCATTACAAAATGTATTGGATGAAATTAATAAAGGTGCGAATGTATCTGCATTTTATGACTCCTTCACTGGACGTATTTCGATGACAGCCAAAAATTCAGGTAATAACGCTTCGGGGAATGAAATAGTGATTACTAGTTCTGCAGAATTCACTAATTTCACAAAACTTAGCGCTAATAACTATGATGCTGCAATGGTTGGCTATGGTACTGAAGGGAAAAATGCTCAATTTACCTTTAATGGTTTACTAACAGAACGTTCAAGTAACACGTTCCAGATTAATGGATTTGAGCTGAATCTAAAACAAGTAACTGGAGCAGAAGTTGTCAATTTCAGTTCTGCAACTGACACGGATAAAATACTAGATTCCGTTACAAAATTTGTCGATGAATACAATAAAATTCTAGCAGACTTAAACGGCCAAATTCGTGAAAAGAAGTACCGTGAATACCAGCCATTAACCAAAGAGCAGCGTAGCGAATTAGATGAAAAAGAAATTGAATTATGGGATGAAAAAGCTAAAAGTGGAACTTTACGTAATGACACTATTATCTCAAGCTCACTAACTCAAATGCGCTCGATTTTAAATAGTGCTGTTACAACTTCAACTGGTACGATGCGTTTAAGTGATATCGGAATCAACACATCTAGTAACTATGCAGATAAAGGTAAGCTAGAGATTGATGTAGATAAGCTGAAAAAAGCAATTTCAGATAATCCGAATGGCATTTATGAGTTATTTACTGCGGATGGACTAACTACTAGTCAAAAAGGTTTGGGCCGACAAATTCGGGATTCGCTTGATGAAACTCGTAAAAAAGTTATCGCAAAAGCAGGTAGTGATACCTCTGTAAATAATACTTTCTCATTAGGACGCTCATTAAACGGTTTTGATTCACAAATAACTCGTTTCGAAGCTCGACTTCAAATGGTTGAAACACGCTATTATCGTCAATTTGGAGCAATGGAAGCTGCTATCCAACGAGCAAATCAACAATCTGCTTACTTAATGAATTCATTTGGTGGCGGACAATAAATATAATAATTTTGCAACAAAGGAGTGATCACATGGCTGTAAATAATCCATACCAATCTTATCAACAAAATAGCGTTACCCAATCGACTCCCGGTGAACTGACGCTGATGTTATATAATGGATGTATCAAGTTTTTAAATCAAGCGAAAAAGGGAATTGAAACGAATAATATTGAGTTGCGCAATACGAATATTCAAAAAGCTCAAGCAATCATTCGTGAGTTTATGATCACACTTGACAAGTCAGTGCCTGTTTCAGTAGCGATGTTAGATTTATATGATTATATGAATAATCGTTTAATTGAAGCGAATGTAAATAACGATGCTAGTATCGTAGAAGAAGTGATTGGATTCACTACTGAATTTCGTGATACCTGGAAGCAAGTGATCCAAATTAATCGACAAAAACAATATGGGAAACCTGGCGAGGTATGATTCGTCCGAGTTTATCACATTGGCAAATGGCTACAGTGTCATTGTTATCCGTATTAGATCAGCGTGCAGAAGATCATCGAGATTCTACGATTGAACATGTAGAAAAGTTGCTAACTGAGCGTGATCAACTTCAGCCATCCATTCAACCGCCATTTTCCAAGGAAGAACATGAATTTGGTAAAGAACTTATTTTGCTTGATAAAGAATTACAAATCAAACTGGCTTTATTATCTAAAGATATCCGATTAGACATATCTGGACATCAAAAGAAAATGGATTCTTCGAATGCTTATACAGATCCATATTCACAAGTATTCCGTGATGGAACATTTTACGACAAAAAAAAATAAGCTAATAACCGGCATCAGGCATCTGCTTGAGCCGGTTTTTTAAGAGGAGAAACTAGATGACAACTTTTACAGAAGAACAAATTACCTTAATTCAGGAATACACACAATTATTATCTTCAATTAAAGAGGGATTCGAATATATCACCGCTAGTTATTCCGATTACTCAAAAACAGAAGGTGATGTACTTTTGAACGATATTCTTCAAGCCTTCATACAAGTTATTCAAGCCAATGAATCGCTAGAGGTTTTATTCAAAGATGATGCAGAACTTGAATCAGCTATCTCTTCTTTCTATGAAGTAACTGTTGCGGCTGAAGATTTAGAAGGTATCTTCGATCAGTCACAAGCGAAGCAAGAAGTGGTGCAACAAAAGCTTGCTCCAACATACCTTGCATGGTATGAGAGAGTGCAACCGGTGCTCCTTGAAAAAATTCAACAATAATTGTCAAAATATTCATGACGGAATCTTGAAACTATGATACTTTTGAAATAGATAGAATATTAGGGGGAAAGACTGTTGAACGTTCAAGAAATTCGACAAAAAGATATAAAGAGCAAGAATACGATTTTGTTTGCTGCTTATGGGATTTCAGGATTTATCGGTACTATTGTTTACTGGTTAACTGATCAAGGTACCGTGAAAACGGTTAGTATGCTTGTACCGTTTTTACTAACTGTATTGTTTTATTTGCTTTCTAAGAAGGTTAAGCCAGTAGCAATCGCCTTTCCTTGGATTGTGTTGACGGTTATTTTTGGGGCAGCTACGACGAGTGCCTATATAGGTGAGCCTTCTGTTGCGACGATGGGGATTGCTTTCTTCATCGCAGGATTAGCGAGTGTTGCGGCTAATCGCTGGGTCATGGCTTATGGATCGATTTTAGCAATTGTGTTGCAAGTAATTTTTATCACGATGTATCCACACCAGGAACAAATTCAGTCGAGTAAATCTTCGTTGATGCTTGTTTTGGTTTTAATGTGTTTTGCTTTATTCCTTCAAATTCGTCAAGCGAAGAAATTGGAGAAGCAGGTTGTTGAATTATTGCAAGCTTCCCAAACAAAAGCTCATGAAGAAGAATTATTAACGCAAAAACTTAATACTGCAGTTTCAGCGATTACAAAAAATTTAGAACAAATACGAGAAAATGCACAGACAACGACTCTTTCCCAACAAGAAATGTTGGTGGCAATAAATGAAGTGAGCGTTGGGTCTCAACGTCAAACGGATCATATTTTGGATATTGCGAAGAGTACAGAGTCTACCAATCATTCTGTTCATCAAATGGTTTCACAACTAGATGGCATTGTGGAGAAAGCTACAGAAGCTGGCGTAAAAGCTGAAGATGGTTCTTCTAAAATGGCTTCGGTTAAAACGGAGATGGATTCATTCACATTATTCTTTGCTGAGTTGAATAAAACGTTCAAAGATTTAACTGACAAAATAAAAGAAACAAATGAATTTGCTAGCTCAATTCGTGAAATTACAGAACAAACGAATTTATTAGCATTAAATGCTTCAATTGAAGCAGCTCGTGCAGGTGAACATGGTAAAGGGTTTGCTGTCGTAGCGGACGAAATTCGTAAGCTTGCTGGGTTAACAGATCAGACATTGAAGAAAATTGACACGAACTTATCGAATGTAAATCAATACAATGAGTTGACGTTAACAAAGCTTGATGAAGGTGCTACGCAAGTGTACAAGCAAGTTCAAACTACGGAGCAAGCCAATTCTACTTTTACAGAATTATTTAACGAAATGAACGCATTACAGCGTGAATTAACTAGCTTCACGAAGGTAGTGGATGTCATTTCTGAAAATACGGGAACGATTCAAGAAAGCACGAATGAATTTGCTTCTATTATTGAAGAAAGTACGGCTGCTGTAGAAGAATTGAATGCTACACTTGTCCAATTGACGGATGAACAAGAAAAAATCACTCGTTATGTCAATGATACATATGACGAAGCGGTGGCAATCCGAAAATAGAGGTGAGAAATGTGTTATACAATCGTAAGGAAGCATTTCGCCACACATTTAATAATCCAATTCCTGCTAACTTTCAATTAATCGTTGAAGGTGAAAAAGATGATGAGGTTGAGTTTTCCAATAAAGGCGCTTGTTTAATCGTCGATTTAAGTCCAAGTGGTATCCGGATTTATTCAAAATTGGATATTCCAAAGCGTCCTGGTTATCCGATTCATTTAGCGATTGAGGTTTTATTGACGGATGTACCTATAAAGCTTGTTGGTGATTTGGTTTGGAAGAAAGCTTATATGGATGGGCATCAGTATGGAATCGATTTAAAAACGGATGAAAAAATTGAGTTTCAAATCATTCAGGAATTGAAAGAACGTCGTCGTCTTGAATTGATTGAAACAAAAAAATCAAATAAGTAATTTAGGAAAGTCAACAGAAATTTTTGTTGGCTTTTTTCCATTTTAATAAAGGAATTTTGTATAGATATGTCGAAAAGAGGAAGCATTAGAAAAGGAGTTGAGTCCATGCAGTATCGTCGAAAGGAATCATTTCGTTTTACGTTTGATACTCCTCAATCTGCTGTTGTCCAACTTCGAGCGAATGAGTCAAATCGCTTAATCTATGTTTGTGATTTGATTGACATTAGTGCACGTGGTGCTCGCTTATTTTCACCAATTCGGCTGGATGAATACACTGCTGATGTCATTGTAGAAATGGTCGTAACCTTATTTAAAAAGGAATTAGTTATTCCAGGTGAAATTGTATGGAAGCGTCCATCAAAAGATGGCACGCTATTCGGCATGCATTTTTCACATGATAAGAAACAGGAGCTAGACATTATTTCAGAATTAAAATTCAGACGTCACAGAGAATTGGAGGAAGAGTTCCGGTTGAAGGGAAAGCGTCTTTATTGAAGAAAACGACGTTTTTCGACAAAACTACAAAAAGTTTTTGGTTTGTTGCAGGAGTTTTAAGGGGATAAGTAGAATAAGGTTAACATAGCCTTAAATAAAGGAGGAGTTTACATGCTAAATTATAACATTCGCGGTGAAAACATTGAGGTAACTCCTGCGATTCGCGAGCACGTTGAGAGCAAGATCAATAAGGTCGAGCGCTACTTCAACGAAGACTTCCAAGCGAACGCAAATGTCAATTTAAAGGTCGTTAATAACAGTGAAACGAAAGTGGAAGTAACTATTCCAATGAAGAATTTAACGCTACGTGCTGAGGAAATGCATAGTGATATGTATGCAGCAGTTGATTTAATCATCGACAAGTTAGAGCGTCAAATTCGTAAACATAAAACGAAGGTAAATCGCAAGTTCCGTGAACGCGAAGGCGTTGGGATGCATTTTGCGAACTTCACTTCAGCAGAACAAACAGCAAATACTGATGATAATGAAGAAGAAATCACTATTGTGCGTACGAAACAGTTCGAATTGAAACCAATGGATCAAGAAGAAGCTGTTTTACAGATGGATATGTTAGGCCATAATTTCTACGTATTTACGGATGCGGAAAGCAATGGTACACATATTGTTTACAAACGTAAAGATGGTAAGTATGGTTTAATTGAAACAAATTAATATTAGTTGTTCAGGAAGCCCTCGATTTTGAGGGCTTTCTTTTTTGTGCCATTTAAATGTTATTGCAGGAAATAGATTTCCGTTCCACGCGGACGCTTTCTGAGGGGCACGGCTTTAGCCGCTTCCTTCACTTCGTTCAGTCCAGGGTCTTCAGATCGTGCTAATCCCTCCAGAGTCGCCGCCTTCCACTGCAATCAGTATATAGTCAAAACAGAGTTAAAAATGAAAAGGTAATCATCTGACTATTTAAATGTTTGCTCGTAATCTATTTATAATTTTGATTTTATTACCTTCAACAGTTCAATACGGTAAATTACTTCAATTTGACATAATACCTCCAAGACAACCTTCAAGAAATTTTTTTATCACTTTCCAACATTTTAATATTAATAATTAATTGAAGTGGAAGGTGGCGTAAAACACCTGCTCCTG
This sequence comes from Paenisporosarcina sp., assembly GCF_057785155.1. Taxonomy (NCBI): domain Bacteria; kingdom Bacillati; phylum Bacillota; class Bacilli; order Caryophanales; family Caryophanaceae; genus Paenisporosarcina; species Paenisporosarcina sp. The sequence goes on along the minus strand of NZ_JBYNRN010000025.1, from coordinate 43,916 downwards.
CATCGCTGCGCTAGCTTCGTCGCAAAGATTAGCACCAAATACTTTGGTGTCAATCTTTCCTGCGGGAATAGCGTGTCCGAATGAGACTCCGCAAGAGCTTGCGATGAGGAGGCTCATGGACCGCCCGCGGAAAGCTTCCACCTGAAACGGAAATCCAGTTTATTTATTCAATCCAAAATATTTATTTTCCAACTCAAAAATCATTAATTTTTTGTCGAAATAGAAGGAATTTGACTAGAAAAAGAGAATAAATAAACGATATATAGTAAAAAGAATTCCGTTTCGGCTGGGGAGGGAATTGAATGGCGAAGATGACATTTTGGAATCAGTTAGGGTTCCGTGCGAAGGTTTTATTAGCGATGGCTGCTGTCGTCATTCCGATTATTTACATATTGGCAACTTATTCATTTATGCATTCTAAAAATTTGTATGAATCTCAAATGGAAAAGGGTTTGGCACTGGAAAATGAGTTGGTGTCTGAGAAAGTCTTTTCGTTGTTTTCTGGTAAAGGTGAAGTTGTGAAACAAATCGCCGAGCTTGAGACGGTGAAACGATTTGCTGAATCTGAACCAACTAGAGAAAACGTGATAACAAATCCGGATTACGAACTTATCAATAGCTTTTTGACACGTGTGCAAGAAGAAGATAGTGCGCTTGAATTTTTATGGGTTACATTTTTAAAAAATGATTTTTATATAGGTGATAACGGAGTCGTGTCGGATGCGTTTTTCCGAGTGAATGATCGTCCTTGGTTATGGAAAGCTGCATCGACTTCCAATGTTTCATTTTCCGATTTATACATCGATTACAAAACAGGTGAAAATACAATAAGTGTTATTTATCCGATTGATCGTGATGGGAGACGTCTTGGCTATGTTGGGGCAGACATGTATTTAGAAGGAATTCCACCCATGATTAATTTGTTTGAAACCGATGATAAGCACCATATTTTGCTTTCAAGTAGTGGTCAGGTATTGTATGACTCTCAAGGGATGTGGTCTGAATTTGATGGTCGTAATTTACTAGCTAACGATTCAAAACTTATTGAGACGGATAAAGGGAATTATTATGTTGAAATTCGTGGTGTCGATCGGACGGGCTGGCATTTAGTTAGTTACGCCAATGAGTCCATTGTGACTAAACCTTTAAGCAACTATTTAACGACGCTAAGTTTTACGTGGATTTTGGCTGGGCTATTAATTTTATTCTTTATTGGCATGTCCTTAAGACCTTTGCTTCGTGATGTCTCAACGATTGACCGTCATGTTAAGAAAATGGGAAAAGGCAATTTACTTACGAATATGAATATTTCACGTAAAGATGAAGTTGGCATGATTGCACAATCGATCGAACAAATGGGTTCGAGATTGCATTTTAAAATTCAAGAAATGGATTATCAAGCGAAATTCGATCAGTTAACAAACTTACCAAATCGCTTATCCATTGATACGAAATTGAATGAATGGATCGAAAACCATTCTAATGAGAATGACATTGTGGCAGTCACCTTTATGGATTTGGATCATTTTAAGCAAATTAATGATTCAAAAGGTCATGCCTATGGCGATTCGTTACTTATCCAAGTGGCAGACCGTATCCAACAATTAATACCGGAAAATGGTTATTTCGGTCGTTTTGGTGGAGACGAATTCATCATATTACTGCGGGCTGAAAAGAAAAATTTCTTTGATATCCGTTCTACGTTACGAGATATTCACCGTTCCTTTATGATGCCGTTTATTTTTCATGATCATACGTTGTATGTGACGCCTTCCATGGGTGTATCTTTATTCCCAACGGACGCACAGTCTCGTGAACAACTAATCGCCAATGCAGATACGGCTCTTTATAAAGCGAAAGAAACTGGACGTAACCGTGTTATTTTCTTTAATTTTGAAATGAAAGAAGTGTTTGAGAAGCAGTTAATGATGGAGCAAGGATTGCGTGAAGCACTGAAGAATGATCAATTCCTATTGCATTTCCAACCACAATTTAGTTTATGTACAAATCAAACCGAAAGTTTAGAAGCGCTGATTCGTTGGAAACATCCTGAATGGGGCATGATTTCACCAGCTGAATTTATTCCGATTGCGGAAAGCACGGGACATATCCAAGCGATTGGTGATTGGGTAATGGAAACAGCTATCCAACAATTTAAAGAAATTCAAAAAGCGTATCCTCATGTAAAACGAATTGCCATTAATGTGAGTGCGTTGCAACTGCGTGAACCGTCGTTTATGGGACGTTTAAAGGAATTGTTGAAGAAGCACCGGGTAGAACCGAGTGTTATTGAACTCGAAATTACCGAGTCACTTTTAGTTGATGGTGGCGAAGAAATGCTAATGAAATTATCAAATTTAAAAGAAATGGGCGTATCGATTGCGCTTGATGATTTTGGCACAGGTTATTCTTCATTAAATTATTTGCGTTTATTGCCAATCAATCGTGTGAAAATTGATCGAGAATTCACTTCGCAAGTTGAAGGGGACCCAAAAGTTCATGCGATTGTACAATCGATTATTGACTTATCGCATCGTCTCGATTTCGACGTGGTAGCGGAAGGTGTTGAAACGATTGGACAATTAAACCAGTTAAAAGACTGGCATGTGGATGTGATTCAAGGCTATTACTTCAGTCGACCGTTGAATCAAATCTCTCTTGAAGAGTTTTTGCGAAAAGAGTCGAATCCAACCTAGAGATTGAGTCATTTGCACCGCTACTTGTGCAGTGTTAAAATGGACGTTGAGACTAAACATTGGAAGTGATTGTATTGGTTGGTGTATTAACGAAATTATTTGACCCAAATAAACGTGATGTAAAAAGATTAGAAAAAATTGCCGATCAAGTTGAGGCATTAGCATCAGATATGGAAGCTTTATCAGATGATCAGCTTCGTGCAAAAACGGGCGAGTTCCAAGCTCAACTACAAAACGGAACTAACATAGAAGATATTAAAGTAGAAGCCTTTGCAGTTGTTCGTGAAGCTGCTAAGCGTGTGCTTGGACTATATCCTTTCCGCGTTCAAATCATGGGTGCCGCTGCACTTCATGAAGGGAATATTTCAGAAATGAAGACGGGTGAAGGTAAAACGTTAACCTCTACTTTACCTGTATATTTAAATGCGTTGACTGGACGAGGCGTACACGTTGTAACAGTCAATGAATATTTAGCAAGCCGTGATGCACAGGAAATGGGACAGCTGTTTGAGTTCCTTGGTTTAACGGTTGGCTTGAATTTGAACAGTATGAATAAAGACGAGAAGCGTGAAGCATATGCTGCTGATATCACGTATTCTACAAATAATGAACTAGGCTTTGATTATTTGCGCGACAATATGGTCCTGTATAAAGAGGATCATGTTCAGCGTCCACTTTACTATGCAGTCATCGATGAAGTCGATTCGATTTTGATTGATGAAGCACGTACGCCTTTAATCATCTCAGGACAAGCTGCGAAATCTGCACAATTGTATATGCAATCAAATGCATTGGTTCGTGCGCTTCGTAAGGATGACGATTTTTCATTTGATGAATCCACAAAAGGTGTTGTATTGACTGAATCAGGTATTGAGAAGGTCGAGAAAGCTTTTGGTATCGATAATTTATTCGACTTAACACATGTGCGCTTGAATCACGCGATTAACCAATCGTTGAAAGCACATTCAAGTATGCATGTTGACGTAGATTATGTTGTACAAGAAGGCAATGTTGTTATTGTCGATTCTTTCACTGGTCGTTTAATGAAGGGACGTCGTTATTCAGATGGTCTTCATCAAGCGATTGAGGCAAAAGAAGGTTTGGAAATTCAAAATGAATCGATGACGATGGCAACTGTCACGTTCCAAAACTACTTCCGTATGTATGAGAAGCTTGCTGGTATGACCGGTACAGCAAAAACGGAAGAAGAAGAATTCCATAATATCTACAATATGAATGTTATTGTGATTCCAACGAATCGTGTCATTAAACGTGATGACCGTGCGGATTTAATTTACGCTTCGATGGAAGGGAAATACAAAGCAGTTGCGGATGATATCGCTGAGAGAAATGCAAAGGGACAACCTGTCCTTGTTGGTACTGTTGCGATTGAAACGTCTGAAATTATTTCGAAGCATTTAACGAAATATGGCATTCGTCATAGTGTTTTAAATGCGAAAAACCATGAACGTGAAGCAGAAATCGTTGCGCTTGCAGGGCAAAAAGGTTCTGTTACAATCGCTACGAACATGGCTGGTCGTGGTACGGATATTAAATTAGGTGAAGGTGTTATTGAAGTAGGTGGCTTAGCGGTTATCGGTACTGAGCGTCATGAATCTCGCCGAATTGATAATCAGTTACGTGGTCGTTCTGGTCGTCAAGGTGACCCTGGTGTGACTCAATTTTATCTTTCAATGGAAGATGAATTAATGCGTCGTTTCGGTTCAGACAATATGCGTACCATGATGACGCGTCTTGGAATGGACGACTCTGCACCGATCCAATCAAAAATGGTGTCACGTGCAGTTGAAAGTGCTCAGAAACGAGTAGAGGGTAATAACTTCGATGCTCGTAAACGTTTGCTACAATATGATGATGTTCTTCGTCAACAACGTGAAATTATTTATAAAGAGCGTTTAGAAGTTCTTGAAACGGATAATATGCGCGGACTTGTCGAAACCATGATTAATGAAGTTATTGAGCGTGCAGTTGCTGCTCACCAATCGATGGAAAAACAAGGTGAAATCAATCTTAAAGGTTTAGAAGATTACATTCATGCCAACCTATTACCTGACGGAGTTCTAACGCAACCTCATTTAGAAGGCAAATCACAAGATGAAATTGTGGAGCTTTTGAAAAAGACTGTATATGAACATTACGATGCAAAAGAATTAGAGATGACACCTGAACGTATGCGTGAATTTGAGAAGGTTGTCTTACTTCGTTCAATTGACTCGAAATGGATTGACCATATCGACGCAATGGATCAATTACGTCAAGGAATTCATTTACGTGCATACGGACAAAACGATCCTCTTCGTGAGTATCAAAATGAAGGATTCGCGATGTTCGAAGCAATGGTTGAATCCGTTCAAGAAGACGTAGCGAAATATGCAATGAAAGCTGAAATTCGCAACAATTTACAACGTGAAGAAATCATTAAAGGCCAAGCTGTTAACCCGAAAGAAGAGGGTGGCGAGGTTAAGAAAAAACCAGTCCGTAAAGAAGAAGCAGTCGGACGAAACGAAATGTGTCCTTGCGGCAGTGGCAAGAAGTTCAAAAATTGTCACGGCGCGGTATAGGCAACGGAGGATTTAAACATGATGGAATTAGCAGACGTACGGAATGAATTAGATCGAACAGCTGGAAAATTATCTGACTTTAGGGGGTCTCTTTGACTTAGAAAACAAAGAAGCCAAAATCGCTGAAATGGACGAAAATATGTCGATGCCCGATTTCTGGGACGACCAAAACACCGCTCAAGCAGTGATCAGTGAAGGTAATGCATTAAAAGAAATCGTTAATTCCTTCAATGAATTAATGGAAACACAAGAAAACTTAGAAATGACACTTGAGTTATTGCGTGAGGAAGCGGACGAAGATTTGCAAGAAGAGCTTGGACGTGAAATGAAAGAATTCACGGCGAAGATGAATGACTTTGAATTGCAAATGCTACTAAGCGAACCATACGATAAAAACAATGCCATTTTAGAATTACACCCAGGTGCTGGTGGTACCGAGTCTCAAGACTGGGGCTCAATGCTACTTCGCATGTACCAACGTTGGGGCGAGAAAAAAGGATTTAAAGTGGAAACCTTGGATTATTTAGCTGGGGATGAAGCTGGAATCAAATCTGTAACGCTTGGCTTTAAAGGGCATAACGCCTATGGCTATTTGAAAGCTGAAAAAGGTGTTCATCGTTTAGTTCGAATTTCACCTTTCGATTCATCAGGACGCCGTCATACTTCTTTTGTATCTTGCGAAGTAATGCCTGAGTTTAATGATGAAATTGAAATTGACATTCGTACGGAAGACTTGAAAATTGATACGTATCGCGCAAGTGGTGCCGGTGGACAGCATATCAATACGACGGATTCAGCCGTTCGTATTACGCATATTCCAACTGGAGCAGTTGTTACTTGTCAGCAAGAACGTTCTCAAATCAAGAACCGTGAAAAAGCGATGACGATGTTAAAAGCTAAGTTATATGCTTTAAAAATTGAAGAACAAGAAGCGCAAATGCTCGAAATTCGTGGAGAGCAAAAAGAAATCGGGTGGGGCAGCCAAATCCGTTCATACGTTTTCCACCCGTACTCAATGGTGAAAGATCACCGTACAAGTGCTGAGAGTGGAAACGTACAAGGTGTAATGGACGGCGACATCGATTTGTTTATAAATGCGTATTTACGTTCGAGAATGAATTAATATTTTTGCAGAACTACCATGAATCAGTGAGAACTGATTTGTGGTAGTTTTTTTAATTATCGACATACAAATTGTAAGTAGTTTTGAGAAATTTCCGTTTCAAGCGGACGCTTTCCGCGGGCATGACCTCAGCCTCCTCGACGAGCAAGCTCGTCTGCGGGGTCTTCAGTTCATGCTAATTTCGCTGGAGTCGCCGCTTTCCACTTCAATTTATTATCTGGAGTTGTTAGATGGTGTTCAAAAACTCATTATGACAAAATCACACTGACTTATTAAAACTCACTAACAGTAAAGTATCAGTTGGCAGGCTAACTGATACCAAATTGGTTCTGATTTTGCGCGATTGAATTGTGTGGAAAACGTGAATTTTAGAATAGAGGGGTCGAAATCGAGAATGTATCGGTCGAGTTATAGAATGTGCTATGTGAGATGGAGAAACGAGTAGATGAATTCTTGAATGTACCTCGCGAAATCGAGAATACTCACTAACAGTAAAGTATCAGTTGGCAACTGATAGCAAATTGGTTTTGATTTTTGCGCGATTGAATTGTGTTAAAAACGTGAATTTTAGAATAGAGTGTGCGAATCCTAGAATGTGACGAATGAATCCTTGAATACGCCTGATGAGATGGAGAATCGATTAGTTGAATCCTTGAATGTAGCCCGCGAAATGGAGAATGAAAAAATAAGTACTAAGTATATACTCACTATCGAATTCTGAATTGTGTGTGTACCAGGTACCTTTCTCTATCACTTTACTGTGCTAAACTTCACAGTTGTGTGAGTGAATGCTATACTTCTTTAGGGAAATTTTCTATAAAGAGAGAAGGATATAGATGAATAATCGTAAAGTTCGAAAAGAGCCGCATCCAGTTTTGGAGACGATTTTGGCTTATGTATATATTATTATTGGAGCGGCGATTGTCGCGGTTGGATTTAATGTGTTTTTATTGCCAAATGAAGTGGCATCTGGTGGAGTCAGTGGTATCAGTACGATCTTGAAAGGTGTATTTGGATGGGAGCCAGGATTTGTACAATATGCGTTTAATATTCCATTGTTTATTGCTGGTGTGATCTTCCTTGGGAAGCAGTTTGGAGCTCGATCGCTTGCTGGTACATTGACATTACCTTTGTTCGTTATTTTGACGTCAAGTTGGGAACCGGCAACGTTGAATCCGTTGCTTGGTGCTTTATTCGGTGGGATTTCAGTTGGTGTTGGTCTTGGGATTGTGTTTCGTGGGAATGCATCAACTGGAGGTACGGATTTAGCGGCACAAATTATTGCGAAGTACACAGGTTTAACGCTTGGTACGAGTGTTATGTTAATTGATGGACTGATTGTGTTGAGTGCGGCTCTTGTTTTTGATGTTGAAAAAGGTTTGTATGCACTTATTGGATTATTTGTAACGACGAAGACAATCGATATTATTCAGCTTGGTTTTAGCCAATCGAAAATGGTTTATATAATTACGAATAAACAAGAAGAAATACGGGATGCTATTTATACTGAGATAAATCGTGGGGTGACGAAACTTCCAGCTGTTGGAGGATATACTGACGCAGAGAAACCGATTTTGCTAGTCGTCGTTTATCAAACGGAGTTTTCGAAGTTGAAACATGTCATTAAAGCGGTCGATCCTACAGCTTTTGTTATCGTTTCTGATGCCTATGAAGTTTTGGGTGAGGGTTTCAAGCGTGCTTAGCTTAAAAATGGTATACTTTAGGAACAAAATTGAATTTGGGAGGTAGCTAAATGAATAAAAAATTATTAGCTGTCCTATTCGGATCAGCCCTTATGCTAGCAGCATGTGGCGGCGGAGACGAAGAAGCGACACCAACGAATGAAGAAAATGGTGGAGAAGTAACCCAATCACATGATGCTGAAAAAATCGTTCAAGCCAAATGTTCAACTTGTCATGGTGGTAACCTAGAAGGACAAGGTAATTTCCCTGCGTTAAATGATGTAGGATCTCGATTATCACAAGAAGAAATTTTAGCAGTTATTCAAGATGGACAAGGTGGAATGCCACCAAACATAATTGAAGGCGCTGAAGCTGAAGTCGTAGCAGAATGGTTATCGAATAAAAAATAAACAAGAAACTCTGAAGACGAGAAATCGTTTTCGGATTTTTTTTTGTTAATTTATCTTTCCAGGAAAACCATTAGAAAGAGAGTTAAATTAAGCATCTCCTGAAATGAGAAAAGACAAATTTTAAATTATATTTAAAGATTTCCAATTTCCTTCCGATAAAAAAATAGCAAAACTAGTATTAATTTGATGGTTTTGTATTTTATTAATCGACAATATAAAATTTTTATTAGAAAAAAGAAGGTATACTGGAAAATGTGGCGAATTTTAGTCAATAGTAGGACTTATTACGTCTGTCAAAAATAAGTATAAAGTATCGAAGTGCAGGAATATCAAGAATTTATTATCGAACATTGTAATAGTACTGTAATAAAAATTTGTTGTAATTCTTGTTATAATGAGTTTGTCGGAAAAATTCTGACAGCAATGAAAAACACATAGGTGGTTACAAATATATGATTTCAATGAAGAATGTCTACAAAAAGTACCCAAACGGTATTGTTGCCGCAAACGGTATTAATGTAGAAATTAAGCAAGGTGAATTTGTGTATGTTGTAGGTCCAAGTGGGGCCGGTAAATCGACATTCATCAAAATGATGTATCGAGAAGAACGTCCGACTAGCGGGGAAATTATTATTAACGGCATCAACATGGCTAAGTTAAAGTCAAAGCGTGTTCCTTATTTACGACGTCAAATTGGCGTTGTGTTTCAAGATTTTAAATTATTGCCACGTCTAAACGTGTATGAAAATGTCGCATTTGCTTTGGAAGTAATTGAAGAGTCTCCAAAAGTTATTCGCAAACGTGTTATGGAAGTGCTCGATTTAGTTGGCTTAAAACATAAAGCAAGAATGTTTCCTACAGAATTATCAGGCGGAGAACAGCAAAGGGTTTCCATTGCGCGCTCCATCGTCAATGTTCCAAAAGTGATGATTGCGGATGAACCGACAGGAAACTTAGATCCAGAAACATCATGGGATATTATGAATTTGTTTGAAGAGATTAATAGACGCGGAACTACGGTCGTTATGGCCACTCATAATAAAGAAATAGTTAATACCATTCGACATCGTGTAATTGCAGTTGAAGGTGGACTCATCGTCCGTGATGAACACGGAGGTGATTACGGTTATGAAAGCTAGAACACTTGGGCGACATTTCCGTGAAAGTTTTAAAAGTTTAGGACGCAACAGTTGGATGACATTTGCATCTGCAAGTGCCGTTACCGTTACGTTATTGTTAGTCGGCGTATTCGTTATGATTATGATGAACTTAAATAAAGTCGCTGACGATTTAGAAAAAGATGTAGAAATGAAAGTGCTTGTTGAATTAACCGCAGATGACGCTATGATTTCTCAAATTGAGGAAGACATTAAGTCAATTAACGGTGTTAGCACGGTCGTTTATTCCACAAAAGAAGCTGAACTTGAAGATTTAATTAAAGATTTCGGCGAAAATATGGGATTATCTGAACAAAATAATCCTTTGCGCGCAGCTTTTTATGTAAAAGCAAAAGATCCACTTGAAACTAAGGCAGTCGCTCAACGTGTAGAGCGTGTTAAAAACGTTTACTCCGTTGAATATGGAGAAACACAAATTAAAAAGCTATTTAGCTTTTTGGATTTAGCTCGAAATATAGGACTTGGATTAATCCTTGCACTATTATTTACCGCAATGTTTTTAATTTCAAACACGATTCGCATCACGATTGTGGCGCGTGGCCGTGAAATCGAGATTATGAAACTAGTAGGAGCAACAAATTGGTTCGTCCGAATTCCATTTATTTTAGAAGGTATGTGGATCGGAATTTTAGGAGCAATTGTCCCAATCACTCTAGTCACGGTTCTTTACGTCAATCTTTACAAAGTAGCACAGCCTTATTTAGAAGGAGAATTATTCCAATTAATGCCGCTGACACCTTTCTTGTATCAAGTTAATGGACTGATCCTTATTATGGGGATTTTCATTGGTGTGTGGGGAAGTTTTATGTCAGTTCGAAAGTTCTTACGTGTATAAGCACGATCGAAAGGGGTCTACCATGGGGAAGAAACAATCTAAATGGATGTTAGCTGGTATTACTGCGGTTCTAGGCTTATCAGTAGTTTTGACAGAGCCAGTCGCAAATGCAAACACTTTAAATGATTTAAAAGAGAAACAACAAGAGATAGAGAAAAAGACAAATCAGCTAAACTCTAATATTAAAGAGAAAACAGGCGACATTACAGAAAATCAAACGAAACAAGAACAGTTATTAGCGCAAATTCAAGCGTTAGATTCAGAAATTATTAAAACAGACAAAAATATTGATGCCGTTTTAGGTGAAATTAGCCGCACAACGACAGAAATTGAAAAACTTCAAGCATCGATTAAAGTGTTAGTGAAAAAAATTGCTGACCGTGACGAATTAATTAAAGAACGTCTTCGCGCCGTACAACAAAGTGGTGGAAGTGTTAACTACTTAGATGTTCTTTTAGGCGCTAGTAGTTTTGCAGATTTCATTGATCGCTTCAGTGCCGTTAATACATTAATGGACGCTGACCGTAAGATTTTGCAAGAACAAGCAGATGATAAGCAATCACTTGAAACGCAACAAGCTCAAGTAGAGGACAAGCTTGCCGAGCAAGAAAATAGTCGCGATCGTTTGGTTCAATTAAAAAAGAGTTTAGATGGACAAAAAGCATCTAAAGGAAAATTAGTTGATCAATTAGAAGCGGAACAAAATAGACTTAGAGAAGAAAAGAAAGACTTAGAACATTCTAAACACGAAGCGATGGAAGTAAGTAAAGAAATTGAAAATAAAATCGTAGCAGAACAAGCTCGTTTAATCGAACTTGCTCGTCAAGCTGAAATTGCTCGTAAGAAAAAAGAAGCAGCAGAACGTGCTCGTCAAGAAGCTGCAGCAGCTGCAGCTCGTAAAAAGTCGTCTGCAAACAAAGGTTCATCTGCGAAAGCACCTAGTGTATCAGCACCATCTGTTTCTTCTGGAACATGGACACGCCCAGCAGCTGGTCGTTTCACATCTTCATTTGGAGGACGTAATATTGGATCTGGATCTGAGTTCCATTATGGTAGTGATATTGCGAACAGTATTGGAACGCCAGTTGTAGCAGCAGCAGATGGAATTGTATCGTATGCATCGCCAATGGGTACATACGGAAATGTAATTATGATTACTCACTCAATTGATGGTCAAATTTTCACTACTGTATATGCACATTTAAATGGTTATAATGTTGGATCTGGTCAATCTGTATCAAAAGGACAAGTTATCGGTCAAATGGGTAATACAGGTCGCTCGACTGGACCACATTTACACTTTGAAGTTCATAACGGTCCATGGAATGGATCTCGTTCTAACGCGGTCAATCCAATTCGTTACGTATCATTTTAAGTAAAATGCTAGGCACTCACTATCAATAAACTGATAGTGAGTGCCATTTTTGAATAGAGCGATAGTTTATTGGAAAAGCTTAGAAACAAATAGGACGTGATTGGTTCAGACTAGGATGAGGTAAATCGGTTGATTTATGCTCGAGCGCCAATAAATTGCGAGGTATCGCCATATTATGGGGGCTTAACGCCATATTAAAGCTCGGAACGACATATTCCAAGTTCCGTTCCGAACGACATAATAATCACGATTTGCGCCATATTGATGTATCAGCTGGATTAAAAACCAAGTTTCCAAGCAAATTTCTACAAAAATTCTCCATTTTAATATACGATATAGGGTATACATATTATTTTATTTTAAAGGAGTTGTGTGGCGTTGCCGGTCACTGAGTGGTTTATTGTTAAATCGTTAACTGTTCCTTCTTCATGGGTTGCTGTTTTATTGGCGTTGATACTGACGGGTATTGTGGTATGGCGTGTATTTGGGAAAGAGACGGAAGACTGGTATTCTGATGCCGCGATTTTGTTTTTGTTAGTTTGGAAGTTAAGCGTTGTTGTAACTGATTTTGATATGATCTTGGATTCTCCATTATCGATTCTCTATTTTAATGGTGGCGAGACTGGTTTGTATTTAGGTGTCATTGCTGCATTGGGTCGATTGTTTTGGCAACTTCGCCGCAAGGGCTGGCCGGAACGTGAGCTTGTGGCCATGCTGATTGCAATGGTCATGGTACAATCCTTGTATCAATTGTTTATGGTTTTATTAAACGAAGCAGAGATGTGGCAAAAGATTTTGACGGTGCTTGTGTTTGTTGGGTTAACGATGTTGACTTGGCAAAAAGCAAAGCTATCCAGTGTGTGGAGAATCCAGTTAACGATTTTGTTTTTAGCCGGACATTTGTTTGTTTCGATTCTGCAACCACGAGGATTCGTACAAACACCTTTATTTGTGACGGGCTTATTCGTTCTTTGCAGTGTGGCTATTTACGTAGTCACACATAAACAACAGGAACAAATGGGGGAGAAATTATGACGAAGAAAATGTTTGGTTTGATTTTGATTGCCGTATTGATTGCTATTGCGGTAACGAGCATGGTGAAAAAAAATGTCGATCAAGAAGATTCATTTGACGATGAGGAACGCGGAGTAGATTTAGTTGGAGTTGCTGCCAATGAAGGACTTAACAAAGGAGAGCAAGCTCCAGATTTTGAATTAACTACTTTAGAAGGTGAACCGATTCGTTTGTCTGAATTAAAAGGGAAAAAAGTTATCCTGAATTTTTGGGCGACATGGTGTCCTCCTTGTAAAGCTGAAATGCCACATATGCAAAACTTCTATGAAGATTATGCAGAATCAGAAAATGTAGAGATAGTCGCTGTGAATTTAACAAGCGGAGATCGTGAAGCAAGTGTTGAGGAATTTGTGAAAGATTATGGTTTAACTTTCCCAATCCCAATGGACGTTGAAGGTGAGGTTGGACAAAAATTCCAAGCCGTTACCATTCCAACTTCTTATATAATTGATACAAATGGTATGATTCAACATAAAATTGTTGGTCCAATGGATGAAACGATGATTCAAGATTTTGTTTCGAATATCAAATAAGCTGTTGTTTTCCTATAAATCTGGTTCTTCTCAGTCGTAACTCCCTAGGCTCGTTCATACAATGGTATGAAGATGTAGGGAGGCGATAGATGTGAGAAGAAGCCGGATTTTTTTGTTTGTCCTTTTAATTATCATGATCATTAGTTTCATCGTGTTTTGGTCTCCGTTTCAGAAGAATACAGAGGAGAAATCCATTAGTGATATTCCTGCCATCAATGAAGCTTATGCACGGATATTAGAAAGTTCTGTCCATCCAGTTAAAAGCGAATTGTTGGTCGAAGGTGCACTAAGAGGGATGGCAGAGACAGTCAAAGATCCATATAGCCGTTACTTAACGAAAGAAGAAGCCAAAGCGCACAAAGAATCATTAGCAGATGAACGCGTTGGAATCGGCCTTGAAGTGATGGAGAGCAATGGAAGATTTATCGTTGTAACACCAGTTAAGGAATCACCTGCAGCAAAAGCGGGTGTCAAACCGTATGACGAAATCGTTCGCGTAAATGGTGAACGGATGGAAGGCAAAAGTTTGTCGGAACTCCTAAAAGCGATTAAGGGTGAAAAGGGAACGAAAGTATCGTTAACAGTTTTCCGTGGGGATGAAAACCGTCACGTCGAAGTCAGCATGAAACGAGATTCGCTTCAAATTCACACCGTTACGAGTGAATTAATTGAAAAAGATGATCTGAAAATAGGTGTTGTTACAATCACCATGTTTGGAGAGAAGACGGCTGAAGAGTGGGAGAAACATACTCGTTCCCTCGTTAAACGTGAAGTTGACGGTTTATTAGTCGACGTAAGAGGTAACCCAGGAGGCTATTTACATAGCGTTGAAGCCATCGCATCTACCATGTTAGACAAAGGTGCCACTTATGCATATATGCAAGATGCAGAAGGTGTCCTTGAGCCGCTACCGGTTGTAAGTCAAAAAGAAGATGCTTATATCAACACGATGCGGAAGATGCCGCTTGTTTTATTGCAAGATGAAGGCAGTGCTTCAGCAAGTGAAGTGTTAAGTGGCGCGTTGAAATCAAACAAACGTGCGTTAATTGCGGGAACGAAGAGCTTCGGAAAAGGAACGGTGCAAGAAACGTGGGATCTCTCAAATGGTGGAGAAATCAAGTTATCGTCACATAAATGGTTAACACCGAGTCAAGAATGGATTCATGGCAGTGGCATTAAAGTAGATTTTCTTGTTGAATCAAATGAGTTATTCCAACTTAATCCACAAATTTCTACAGGCACTTATCGGGTAGGCGATTACCACGAAGATGTAGCTTACGCACAAAAAGTGTTAAAAGCTCTGGGTCATTCCATTTCTCGAGTAGATGGCTATTTTGATGAAGATACAGCGAAAGCCATCGAACAATTCAATGAAAAAGAAACGAAAAAAGCATCTTCAGAAATGACGCCAGTGTTCTTCCAAAACCTAAGACAAAAAGTAGTTACTTTCAAATCAAGCAAGAAAAATGACGACCAATTGCAAATGTCGATCGGCTATTTGTTCCACGCTGTGCAAAGGTAGGGGGGTTGTCCAAAAATCGAAAATCTGACTTTTGGACACTCCCTTTTCTTTAACAAAAAAGAAGTAGCTGATTTTCATTGCAGCGGACGCTTTCCGAGGGGCAAGGCTTCAGCCGCTTCCTTCGATTCTCTCAGTCCAGGGTCTTTAGCACTTGCTAATCCCTCTGGAGTCGCCGCCTCTATTTCAATCAGCAAAGACTATCACTAAGAAAATCTATACGAACAACATTATGAAAGCCACGAGCTAACATTTATAACTAGATATTCCCTCCATTAATAGCTGAAAATCCTTATAATATTTTCATTCTATTATGTTACAATGGAAGGAAATGTACGAACCGTTGAATGGATGGTGAGACGCTTCATGATGCAAGAGATTGGGTTAGAGTTGTTAAAAGGTATCGGAAAATTATTTTTAAATCCACTCGTCTACATCACAGTAGTATTTGCTGTATTGTTAGGCTATGTTCGTGTTAAGCGGGAACGTCGATCGTTTCGCACACGCATCCTATGGGGCTGGACGGAGGTAAAACGCTTAGTCGCAGATACTTGGTTATTCGCACTCATATTGTCGGTTATTAGTATAGCGGCAGGTTTAACAGTCACGATGGACTGGATTGTAGCGTTTAGTGTAGCAAGTATTCTTTTAGTTGTTTTATATGTATATCAAATTGGTTCACCGATTTTTGCGGCAGCACTCGCTATTTTAGCTATGGGACTTGGCTATTCATTTTCATTTATTGGATTTGATTGGAATCCGTCTGATAATTGGATGGTTGTTGCTGTGTCTGTCGGAGTTTTAATTGGTGCAGTTGTCTTTGTAGAAGGCTGGATGATTCGTAAAGAAGGAGCACGCTCAGCATCGCCAATTCTTGAAAAGTCATCTCGCGGTATGAATGCAGCGGTTTATTTGTCCAAACGATTATGGATGCTACCCATCTTAGTTTTGGTTCCAGGTGATGTGATTTCTACATATGCACCTTACTGGCCACAAATTACGATTGGTCAAGATGCGTTCGGATTGGTTTTATTGCCAGTTGTCATTGGTTTTGCTCAAAAAGCTCGACGCACATTGCCGGTATACTTTTACCCTGTAGTCGGTAAAGCTGTTATGGCGGTGGGGGTATCTGTTGTTGTGATTGCCCTTGTCGGCATTTGGATGCCCATCTTTGGAGTCATCAGTTTAGCCGTTGGTGTTGTAAGTCGCCTTGGCGTTTGGTTGTATTTTTCAATGAAAGAAAGACAAGGAAGTTACGCAGTTTCACCACATAATTTAGGGGTAATGATTGCGGGTGTTCTACCGGATTCACCTGCTGATAAAATGGGACTTGTTGTTGGGGAGTGCATTCGCAAAGTGAATGGCTTGTCTGTAACAAATGAGCGTGACTTGTATGAAGCGATTCAAATTAATGCAGCACATTGTCGACTTGAAGTACTGGATCATCAAGGTGAAGTTCGCTTAAGACAGCACGTGATTTATCGACACGATCATCACCGTTTAGGCTTGCTCGTGGTTAGATAGGAGACACATATGGAATCCATGTTAACAAAATTTATACTCGCATTATTTTTACCCGGACTACTGGTCGTATTATTTACACGCATCACTTTTCACCATGTTGTTGCGTTAATCTTAACGGTGGCGTTAATTACAGCTTCAGTGTACGCAGGTTACACGCATACATGGGGATTATACGTGGCTGATGCGTTGTCACTTACAGTTGGTTTCTGGTATGCGACAAAAATGATGAACCGTGCGCGAAAACAAGCATAGAATAGAATAACGTCTCTTCTCAATCGAGGAGGGGCGTTTTTTTGATGTTCGATTCCTTGTAATTATTTTTGTTGATTTTAGTTAGAGGCAGAACGTGATACTCCTTGTAAGAAGTATGCTTCCTAAAATCCTGCGTCTCAATTGTAAACAGTCACTTAATTCTATTTTTAATATATATTTTCATTAAAAAAGGGAATAGTAAATTATTGCAAAACAAAACGCTTGCAAATATACCCCTAACGGTATATTATTTGGTTATAAGTTAAAAACAATGTAGGAGGAGATTTCATGTATTTCCGTTCTTTCTTTGATGAAAAATTAGCACAGTATTCATATTTAGTAGGATGCCAACGTACGGGTGAAGCGATTGTCATTGACCCAGCACGTGATTCATCAGAAGTAATTGCAACTGCAAAAAAAGAAGGTCTGCATATTTCCGCAGCGACTGAGACACACATTCACGCTGACTTTGTATCAGGATCACGACAACTAGCAAATGACTTAAACGTCAAACTGTATCTTTCAGATGAAGGCGATGCAGATTGGAAATATCAATATACAGATGGTCTTGACGTAGAATTCGTAAAAGACGGTTCTAAATTCACAATAGGTAATCTTGATTTTGAAGTGATGCATACACCAGGTCATACACCTGAAAGTATTTCATTTGTTTTAACTGACCGAGGCGGCGGTGCGACATCACCAATCGGTATTTTCACAGGTGACTTTGTGTTTGTTGGAGACATTGGACGTCCGGATTTATTGGAAAAAGCTGCAGGGATTGCTGACACAGCAGATTCAGGTGCGCGCGATATGTTCAAATCGGTTCAACGCTTTAAGGAACTTCCTGATTATATGATGGTTTGGCCAGCTCACGGTGCTGGGTCAGCTTGTGGGAAATCACTAGGTGCGGTTCCATCATCTACGGTAGGTTATGAAAAACAATTCAACTGGGCAATGAAAGAAACAAATGAAGAAGCTTTTGTAAATGAATTATTAAAAGATCAACCTGAAGCGCCTGTTTACTTTGCTGAAATGAAAAAAGTAAACAAAATGGGACCAACTATAATGGAAGACAAAACAGTCCCAGTAATCTCGTCAAAAGAAGAGTTTGACAAGGAATTACAAAACTCGAGTACTTTCGTATTAGATACTCGTTCTGCAAACTTAGTGGAAAAAACACTTGTTCCTGGTGCGATCAACATTCCATTTAACAAAGCGTTCACGAACTGGGCGGGTTGGTTGATCGGTTACGATGAGCAAATGGTTATTATTGCAGAAGAATCACAGCGTGAAGACATTGTCGATTCATTGCAATCCATTCACTTGGATGATGTCAAAGCATTTGTGGATCCATCTTTATTGAATGAAATGGACTTAACTACTTATGAGACATTATCGGTGGAAGAGTTTAAAAAAGAAATGCCAAATGGTTATGTCATGGACGTTCGAAATGATACGGAGTGGAGTGATGGACATATTGATGGCGCACATCACCATTTCCTTGGGAAACTTCGCGACACAACATTGCCAAAAGACACACCAATTTTGATGCACTGTCAAGGTGGTGCGCGCTCAGCAATTGGCGCAACTGTCTTAAAATCATTAGGTTTTGAAGATGTTAAACATATGGCTGGCGGATACGCGGCTTACAAAAAAGCATAATTTAGGAGGAATTTAATATGAATAACGAAGTAACGGTTTACTCAACAAATACATGTCCTTATTGCGACATGATGAAGAGCTTTTTGAATCAAAATAATATCTCATTTACAGAAGTAAATGTGCAAACAGATCAAGTAGCAGCACAAAAATTAGTTGAAACAACTGGTCAAATGGGTGTTCCTCAAACGAACATTAATGGCCAGTGGGTTCTTGGATTTGATCCAGACCGTGTGCTAGCTTTAATAAAAGCATAACGAAATGAGCGATGCAAAATGGTTTATTCTAAACAAATAGTCAATCGATTAAATCGAGTGGATGGTCAACTTCACGGTGTTCTTCGAATGATCGAAAGCACTCGGGAATGTAGCGATGTGGTAACGCAGTTGAGCGCAATTAAAAGCGCGCTCGACCGCACCATCGGTTTAATTGTTAGTGAAAATCTAGAGCAATGTGTACGAGAAAGCATGGCGGATGGACAAGGCTCTGACGAACATGTCAAGCAAGCAGTCCAATTACTCATGAAAAGTAGATAGGGGATATGGAAATGGAATGGATATTAATCGGAGCTGTAGTCGCGTTTATTGTTTGGCGCATGATGCCAGCAAAAGGCGTTTCAACAATTACAACAACAGACTTAAAAGGTAAGTTAAACGATAAAGGAACACAATTTGTAGATGTACGTACACCTGGAGAATTTAAGGGACGTCATATCTCACAATTCCAAAACATCCCACTGGATCAGCTTCCAGCTAAACTTAGCAAGCTAGATCCCAAAAAAGAGACTTATGTTATTTGCCAAAGTGGTATGAGAAGTTCTCGTGCAGCAGGTATTCTAAAAAAAGCTGGATTTACGAACGTTGTTAACGTTCGTGGCGGAATGAGCCAGTGGCAATAAAGAAATAAACAACAAAAAAGACTGCTAATCCTCATTGGAATTAGCAGTCTTTTGATTATTCACATTGAACAGACGATAGCTCAAATAAACTACCACTGATTACCGTAACACTGTCCCCATTCGCCATGCATTCATCGAGTTTCTGCTCGTTTGCTAGGTGATTATTATTAATTTGAACGATTCTTAATGTAGTGAGCGTAAGAATGAATATGATTGATACAATCATGACTATTTTCTTTTTGTCCAATGTACGTCAACTCCTTCTGGATGAGTTAGTTTTGTACATTATATCCATAATATAGAATTTTTTTAATGACTAAAGTTATTTATTTTTAGTAAAAGCCTGTTACTGGTTCAGTTGGTATATATTCCTTCGTTTAGTTTGATGTATAGAGGTTATATATTGATAGTGTGAGACGACTTTGGTTGGTAAGCCATATATCTTTCTCACAGAACGTCTAAGCATCGTGCTTAGGCGTTTTTTAATACACTATTTTTTAACCAATCAAACTATAAATCGCCAAAACAGCAATCGAACCCATAACTACTACAATGACATTCGCTCCAGCAAACGCAATAGCAAATGCTGCGACAGCTCCAATAAAGCCAAATAAAATATTTCCTTCCTGCACAAACAAAATCGCTGGGAATATTAATGCGCCAAGTACGGCAAAAGGAATATTTCGTAATACTCCGCTCACCATCGGTGGTAATTCGCGTCCTTCTAAGAAGGTTAACGGGAACGCACGTGGAATATATGTAACAATGGCCATGCCTAATAGCATCCACCAATACCAATTTTCCATTAAGCGACACGTCCTTTCCGAGTGAAAATAATTTCAACAAGAATTGCTGATCCTAAGGTAGCCACTAAAATTGCCCAACCCGTGGATAGCATCCCGCTCCAATAAAGTGCGCTATGAATCACCGCTCCAAAAGTAGCGAGCCAAATCACTTTACGATTACCCTTCATAGAAGGAACCAATAATCCAACGAACATCGCATATAGTGCGATCGACATCGCGGCTTGTAAGAACTCCGGTAAATTTGCGCCAATTACATGACCAAGTGCTGTAAAAGTAACCCAACTTCCATATGCAATTAAAATAACGCCCGCAGCAAATGACGTTCGAATTTTTTCTTCTTTCCGTGTTGCGAGTACTGAAAATGTTTCATCCGTTACCCCGAAAGCGTAGATGGCTTTTTTCCATCTCTTTTCAGGTTGCATCTTTTCATTCAGTGACGCCGTCATTAAGAAGTGACGAATATTCACGACGAAGGTATTTATTACGATTAAGATTGGATCGACGCCTGAAGAAATTAAGGTCAATGATATGTATTGAGCTGCCCCAGCGAAAACAAAAATACTCATCGCTGTGGCTTCCCACATAGATAGTCCTGTGGTTTTCGCAAGTAAGCCGAATGTGAGCGCTATTGGAAAATAGCCAATTGCGATACTTAGACCCGCGCGCAATCCTTTTGAGAAAGTCATTTTAAACACATTCCTTCCCGCTTGATGTTTAATATAGTATACATACGTATGGTAAAATAAACAATAAGAGGTGAGGCATATGGAAGCAATGCGAAGGAATTTAGGTGTACAATTAAAGAAAATTCGAAAACAGCGCGACTTAAGTTTAGATGAGTTAGCCAAATTAACAGATGTCAGTAAAGCACAGTTAGCTCAAATGGAAAAAGGTGAATCTAATCCGACGGTATCTACGATTTGGAAAATTGCAGACGGATTAAAAATTAGTTTTTCCTCTCTGCTTCAAGCACCAAAGTCATTATTAACCAAAATCAAACAAACAGATGCGCCATTTTTAACAGAAGATGACGGACGATACCGTGTCTACTCAATCATTCCTTACAATCCAGATCGAGGATGGGAATTATATCGATTAGAGTTCGATCCGAATTGCTCATATGAAAGCGCACCCCATAATGAAGGTGTGGAAGAAACGATTACTGTCGTGGCAGGGAATATGCAAGTGACAGTAGGTTCAGAGAAAGTTGAATTAGCAACAGGGGATACATTGGTATTTGACGGGAACCAGCCTCATCGATATGAAAATATGTCTAATTCAAAGTGTGTTTTACACCTAATTATTCACTATTCGAATGTTTGAGTGAGCTAGGTCAAGGGAAAACTAGTACTATATTGATGTGTTCGAATTTGAACGCTCGCTAATTGAGTTGCAAAGAGGATGAGGGACATGCCAGATTGGTTATCAGCTGAAAATTTACTTGAATTAACCCAGAATTATCGGTCACTCGGGCCCGTCATTGGATTTTTTCTTCCCTTTTTAGAGGCATTCCTTCCGTTTTTACCATTATTCGTTTTTGTCTTTGCTAATGCGAGTGCATATGGTTTATGGCTAGGCTTTTTATTATCATGGGCTGGAACGGTCGTCGGTTCATATGTCGTGTTTCTACTCGTACGCAAATATGGACGAGCACGATTTTTACGGTTTATGACTCGACATGAAAGAGTCTTAAAACTCATACACTGGGTAGAGACACATGGTTTTGGACCGTTGTTTTTATTGTTATGTTTTCCGTTTACACCATCTGCGCTAGTCAATTTAGTGGCAGGGTTATCTGATATAAAGAAGAAAAACTATTTATGGACATTACTATCGGGTAAATTCGTCATGATTTTAACGATTAGTTTCATTGGATACGACATTCGAGCGCTTATTACACAACCAATTCGCACCGCAATTGTCGGGGCGGTCATTTTCTTATTATGGCTTGTAGGGAAACAAATTGAACGTCGATTAAATGCACGTGTGGAAAAAGACTTTCGAGAAAGTTCGAACCAGAACATAGGAAAGGAGCCCATCGATTGAGTTCTTTGAAGCAAGAATTATGGGAGTGGACAAAAGCAATTGTACTTGGTTTGATCGTTGTCATGATCATTCGAATTTTTTTCTTCACCAATTATGCGGTTTCAGGTGAGTCGATGATGCCGATTTTACAAGACCAAGACAAAGTCATTGTAAGCAAAATTGCGTACACGCTCGGCGAGATTGATCGATTAGATGTGCTCGTTTTTCACAATGACGAAAATGAGGATTACGTAAAAAGAGTCATCGGTATTCCAGGAGATATCATTACATACGAAAACGATCAGCTTTATGTCAATAAAGAAAAGGTTGATGAACCATTCCTCGATACACATCCTGCGTATGTGAATCCAGATGAAAATCTAACCGAGAATTTCACATTAGAAGGCTTAACCGGAAACTTGCGTGTTCCAGAAGATTCCTACTTTGTATTAGGTGATAATCGCAGACATAGTCTAGATAGCCGCTATTTTAAATTTGTTAAGGCTGATCAAGTTGTCGGTCAAGTCGTTCTTCGTTACTGGCCACTTCCAAATTTGACAATAAATTTCATGACAGCACGTCCCGAATAGTTTCTTTCTATTGTCCGAGTTAGGTACAATAGAGATAGAACTATTCGGGATTTTTTTGTTTGTAAATTCAATCGAAAAAGTATGTACATTGATTTACAAATTATATACGCTCGTTCCGCTTCAGGTGGACGCTTTCCGCGGGCGGTCCGTGAGCCTCCTCGTTCGCAAAGCTCACTGCGGGGTCTCACCTGGACCTGCTATTCCCGCCGGAGTCGCCACCTTCCGCTACACTAGATATATACATTTAATAAGAAGTGTGATCAAGTAAATTATTTAATCTCTGTGAGTGACGATTAACTCACAACCTTAAGCAGAAATTGCGAACTTACTGTCATATTACTCATTGCTAGAGGAACTATATCTATCATTATTGCTATTTAAAGATATGTAGCAAAACAGCGAAGACTCCGGCGGGAAAAGCGAAGTGTCGAAATCCACTCGGACAAAAAGTCCGAGTTAGTTCGGCGCAAGCCCCGCGGAAAGCAAGCTGTTTTGCGGAATATCTTCTAATCAAACACTACCGAGTAACGAGTGACTACACATGTATAAATAATTGCTCTAGAAACTATCTCTACTAATATCCGTATTAAAAGATATGTAGCAAAACAGCGAAGACTCCAGCGGGAAAAGCGAATTGTCGAAATCCACTCGGACAAAAAGTCCAAGTTAGTTCGGCGCAAGCCACGCGGAAAGCAAGCTGTTTTGCGGAACATCTAAATAATCTCAACGACTAAAACCATTTACTATATATAAATCTTGATAGGGGGAATGACGATGTCACTTCGCATTGTTACAGGTCGTGCAGGGGCTGGGAAATCTGCATTTATGAAACGTGAAATCGTACAAGCATCCGAAGCTCAACCACTTGGATCGCCCATCTTTTTAATCGTGCCCGATCAGATGTCATTCTCTTCTGAGTATGCCTTGACGACAACCGGTGTTTTACACGGATTGATTCGCTCACAAGTCACGACGTTTAAACGTTTAGCTTGGCGTATTTTACAGGAAACGGGTGGGATAAGCCGACAAGAAATTAATGGATTCGGTTACCGCATGCTCATTCGATCTCTTCTAGAAGAACATCAAGACGACTTTACTTTATTCAAAAAAGCAGCGAGTAAACGTGGATTCACAGACCAGATGGAAATGCTGTTAAAAGAATTTAGTCGCTATTGTTTAGATGGCGACACACTTACATCTCTTGAAGATACACTAAAATCTGTCCAAGCTCCGAGAACTCTTCAAGATAAAGCGCATGATTTATCGGTTTTACTACAAGCTTTAGAAGACCGCCTGGGCACGACGTTTGTCGATAGCGAAGGTTATTTTGCGTTGCTCGCTCGACAGTTGCATCAGTCAGAGATGATTAAGGAAGCAACGGTTTATGTCGATGGGTTTGTATCGATGACGACGAGAGAGTATGAAATTCTTGGCGAGTTGATGAAGACAGCGAAGCGCGTCACGATTTCGTTGCCGCTTCATAACGAAGAAGAAGACCTCTATAACGAACAATCTTTATTCCATCATGCGGCTAAAACGGCTGCACGCTTAAAAGAAATGGCGAGAGATGCATCGGTTGAAATCGAACCGTCCGTCCGTGTGAATGAATCTTCTCGATTTACTTCAGAAGACATTCGTCATATCGAAGCGAATTTAAATGCATATCCTGCACCTGCTCTAGAAGAAAGCGAAAACGTAACGATCATA
This sequence comes from Paenisporosarcina sp., assembly GCF_057785155.1. Taxonomy (NCBI): domain Bacteria; kingdom Bacillati; phylum Bacillota; class Bacilli; order Caryophanales; family Caryophanaceae; genus Paenisporosarcina; species Paenisporosarcina sp. The sequence continues at coordinate 19,445 of NZ_JBYNRN010000025.1, read as the reverse complement.
GAAGCGGAGAATCGTCGTGCGGAAATTCACGGGGTAGCTCGACAAATTCGCCAGCTCATTCGCGATGAGCATCTGCGCTATCAAGACATTGCCATTTTGTATCGACAAGCAGATGTGTATGACGAGCTAATCGAAACGACATTTGCTCAATACGATATTCCTGTATTTATTAACCGAAAAAAACCGATGTTGCATCATCCCTTGATTGAATTCAGTCGGTCTGCTTTTGAAGCCGTGTTAAAAGGGTATTCATTTGAACCGATTTTTCGGGCAATCAAGACGGACTTATTCTTCCCGCTCCATGGCGACGTGATTACATGGCGTGAACGAGCGGATCGTTTAGAAAACTATGTGTTATCTCAAGGGATTTATGGCGATCGCTGGTTTGATGAAAAACGTTGGCATGTGAAGAAATACCGTGGACTCGAATTCCATACGAAAAATCAGACGGATGAAGAGCGTGCCATTCAAGCTGACATTACATCTGTAAGAGATTTAGTGACGCTTCCATTGCAACGCTTTGCAGAAAAAATTGAATGCTGCAAAACAGGTAGTGAGACAGCTCAAGCTTTATTTGAATTAATGGAAGAACTACAAATCTATGAAAAACTGCAAGCGTTAAAAGATACAGAGAATGAACAAGGGCAATTACTTCTTGCAACTGAACACGAACAAGCCTGGTCCCAATGGATTGATGTACTTGACCAGTTTGTTTTGATGTTTGGCAATGAAGAACTATCTCCTGAAGCGAGTTTGCGCCTGTTAGAAGAAGGATTTGATACGTTAGAATTCTCTCGTATTCCACCTTCTCTCGATCAGGTGATTGTTGCGACAGTTGATTTGTCGAGGTTATCGAAAATCCGTGCGTCCTTTGTCATCGGCGTAAATGACGGTGTATTTCCAAAGCGCATGGAGCAAGATGGCTTGTTGTCAGATACGGAGCGGGATTGGTTTACGCAAATCGGATTTGAACTGGCACCGACTTCCAAAGCACGTTTAATGGACGAGTCGTATATGGCGTACCGTGCGTTTACAACCGCTTCAGAAAAACTCATCGTGTCTTATTCGAGTGCGGATGAAGAAGGGAAGGCATTATTGCCATCTCTTTATGTGAAACGCCTTCAACAACTTTTACCGAATGTAACGAAAGTGACATCAGTGATCGACCCATCCGACCTAACTGAAGATGTAATCTCGTATATTCAGCATCCACGCTCAGCGATGCCTTATGTTGCCACGGCATTGCGTCACGAGTCGCGAGGAGAAGACATCAAACCTGAGTGGAGAGCATTAGAGTCTTATTACAATGAGGATCCGCTGTGGCAAACGGTTTTGCAACGCGTTACCAAACCAATTTCCTCATCAACGAAGCAGGAGCGTCTAGACCCAGACACCACCCATGCTCTCTATGGAGATTCATTTACGTCGAGTGTGTCGCGTGTCGAGAAATACTACAGTTGTCCTTTCGCGCATTTTGCGACGTATGGCCTGCGTTTGGAAGAACGAGCGGAGTTTAAATTAGAAGCCCCTGCAATCGGGGATTTATTCCATGCGGCACTAAAATGGATTTCAGATGAAACGAATCGCTTAGGAATTACGTGGGCTAGCTTGTCTACAAAACAAGCTTGGGAGCTTGCTAGACAAGCAGTTGATGAGATTGCTCCGTTCTTTGTGAATCAAATCTTATTGAGTACAAAGCGTCATCAATATATACAACGGAAACTTGTTCAGATTTTACAACGAACGATGACGACTTTACGTGACCACGCCAATATGTCACAGTTTTCACCGATCGCGATTGAAGCAGGATTTGGACCCGGCGAACAATTACCTGCGCTGTTTATTCCATTAAAAAATGGCCAATCGATGAATATGCGTGGCCGAATTGACCGAGTCGATGCGGCTGTCGTAAACGGCAAACCGTATATTCGTATAGTCGATTATAAGAGTTCGGCGAAAAGCTTAGATTTAAACGATGTGTATTATGGCTTGTCTCTTCAGATGCTGACTTATTTAGATGTGGCTGTTGCGAATGCGACGATCTGGCTCGGAGATGAAGCCGATCCTGCCGGTGTTCTGTATATGCATGTTCATAACCCGATGTTAAAAGCATCGCAAGAAATGTCTGATATGGAAGCTGATGAAGAGCGATTTAAAAAATACAAGATGAATGGTCTCTTAATCGATGATGTGGCCGTGTTAAACGAAATGGATACAGAGATGGAAGGCTTCTCAAAAGTCATTCCTGCTCGTGTCAATAAAGACGGAAGCTTGTCTAAGTCATTCTCGAAAGTGGTAACAGCTGCGGACATGCAAACCCTTCGTACATTTGTCCGTAAAAAGCACCAGCAGGCAGGGGACGGCATGTTAGCTGGTGACACGCGCGTGCTACCTTATCGCATGAAAGATAAAACGGCTTGTGACTATTGTAGCTATCGCAGTGTGTGTCAGTTTGACCCGAGTGATCCCGCTCAACAATACCGTACGTTACCAGTCGAACCGGCTGATCAAGTTACAGAACGCATACGTCAGGAGGTCGAACCAGATGCTCATTCCAACTAAACCGCAAGAAGTCACATGGACAGATGCGCAGTGGCGTGCTATTTTCGCGACTGGACGTGACGTTCTCGTATCGGCAGCTGCCGGTTCAGGAAAAACAGCCGTGTTAATCGAACGTTTAATTCAAAAAATGATTCGCAATGATGACCCCATTGACGTCGACCAATTATTAGTCGTAACCTTTACCAATGCATCTGCAGCGGAAATGCGTCATCGAATGGCTGAAGCACTAGAGCGTGAGCTTGTGAAAAATTCAGAGGCTCATCATATTAGAAGACAGCTAAGTTTGTTGAATAAAGCCCAAATCTCTACTTTGCATTCCTTCTGCCTAAGTATCGTGAAGCAATATGCGTATGTACTCGATATGGACCCAGGTTTCCGCTTAGCAAATGACGCGGAAGCGGCCTTGCTGAGAGACGATGTGTTAGTCGATGTGCTTGAATCAGCGTACCAAGCCGATGATCCAGAAGACGTATATCGCCTAATTGATAGCTTTACAACCGATCGAGACGATCAAGCGATTGAAGTGGTGATTGATAAATTATTCGGAGCTGCTCGCGTGCATCCTGAACCTACGAAGTGGTTAGCATCGATTCCTGCTCAATACAAGTTAGCGGATGATGCGGTGATTGACGATCTTGCTTTTATTGCGCCATTAAAATTGACCATCAAACATACGTTAGAAGAAGCTTATGCAATGACAGAAGAAGTGCGTCAATATGCTTTATTGCCAGACGGACCTGCGCCACTTGGAGCAACGGTTGAACAGGATCAGCTATTGCTCGCTGAAGCCATTCGCCTTATCTCGTCACACTCGTGGCAAGAAACGTATGATTATTTCCAAGGGTTAAAGTTTGCGACAGCTGGCCGAATTCAGAAAGATTCTTGTGATGAAGACCTTGTGAAAAAAGCAAAAGACAAACGCGATCAACTGAAAAAACGTGTGATGAAGCTTAAAGAAGAATACTTCACTCGTTCACCAGCACGTTTGTTAGAAGAAATGAAGATGATGCACCCACTATTAGAAACTTTGGTTGAATTAACAACGGCTTATGGAGATCGCTATAAAGCCGTTAAGAGCGAACGAGGACTCGTTGATTTCTCTGATTTAGAGCACTTTGCACTACAAATTTTAACAACAGAAGTTGAAGGAAGGCTTGTGCCTTCAGCAATTGCGGAAGATGTCATGGCTCAGTTTAAAGAAGTATTAGTCGATGAATACCAAGATACGAATCGTCTGCAAGAAACGATTTTACAAATCGTCAAATCTGGCACTGAAGCGAATGGCAATCTCTTTATGGTAGGTGACGTGAAACAATCCATTTACCGTTTCCGCCTAGCTGAGCCGATGCTGTTTCTTCATAAATACTTAACCTTTACGTCTGAACCTGAGCAATCGGGTGTCAAAATCGATTTAAATGCGAATTTTAGAAGTCGTCCTGAAGTGTTGCACGCGACGAATTTTATATTCTCGCAAATCATGGGTCAGCGTGTTGGCGAAATTGACTACGATGATGCCGCTGCACTTAAACCGGGAGCGCCTTATAAAAACGGGGAAGCCTCAGTGGAACTGGCTTTATTGACCACGCAAGAAGAATTAATGCTTGAAGAGGATGTAGGGAACGCGGAATTAGTGGAACAGGAAGATTTGAAAAAATCGCAATGGGAAGCGCGTTACATGATTCAGAAGATCAAATCGCTTATGGAAGCCAAAACGATGGTCGTCGATCCTTGGTCGAATAAAGAGCGGTTATTAGAATATCGAGATATTGTCATTTTAATGCGCTCGATGACGTGGTCTGAAGATTTAACAGAAGAATTCAAGCAAGCTGGAATTCCATTGTATGCTGAGTTAAAAAAGGGTTATTTTGATGCGTTAGAAGTGATGATTATGTTAAATACCCTTCGAATTGTCGACAATCCGTATCAAGATATTCCGCTCGCTTCCGTGTTGCGTGCACCGTTTGTCGGACTGACTGAATCGGAACTATCTCGCATTCGTTTATCCGCTCCAAAAGAACCTTTTTACGAAGCGTTAAAGCAGTTCGTGCGAAAAGGGGAAAGCGGTATTCATCCAGCAACTGCTGAGAAATTACAACGTTTTCTATTGCAGTTTGAGGAGTGGCGTCATCTCGCGAGAAGGGGTTCTTTGGCAGAATTAATTTGGCGTATTTACATGGACACGTACTATTATGAAATGGTCGGTGCCATGGCAAACGGGAAACAGCGCCAATCGAATTTACGAGCATTACATGACCGTGCCTTAGCTTATGAACAAACGTCGTTTAGAGGCTTGTTCCGTTTTCTTCGATTTATTGACCGCATGAAAAAACGCGGTGATGATTTAGGAACAGCTCGGGCCATGAGCGAAAAAGAGAATGTGGTTCGCTTAATGACGATTCATTCTTCTAAAGGACTTGAGTTTCCGTATGTGTTCATTGCCGGACTTGGCCGTGATTTCAATCAAATGGATTTCAATGAATTGTATTTATTTGACCAAACATTTGGTTTAGCTGTAAAAGCAATCGACCCAGAAAAACGAATTTCGTACACGTCCTTGCCGTTTTTAGCAATGAAAGAAAAGAAACAACTCGAGCTAAAATCCGAGGAAATGCGTGTGTTATACGTAGCAATGACACGGGCGAAAGAAAAGTTACTGTTAGTGGCAACGGTAAAAGATGTGGAAAAAACTTTGTCCAAATGGGAAGATGCGAGTGTTGCAGCTGATACGATGCTCCCTGAATATGTACGTGCACGAGCAAAAGGCTTCCTGGATTGGATTGGTCCAGCAGTTGCGAGACACGCAGATTATGCGTCATGGCAAGGTAGACCGAATGTGAACGGAATCGAGGATCCATCTAGCTGGTCATTTGAAACCGTTTATGCTGAACAATTGCGTCAAGATCATGTAGTCGTTGACATGCCTCAATTTGAGGGTGCTCAACAAGTGGTTACAGAAGATTTGAAGGCAGAAGTCGCTCGACGATTTGATACAGCGTATCCATTTGAACGAGCGATAACAAAACGCTCGAAACAATCGGTAAGTGAGTTAAAACGACTCGATCAACTGCGTCAAGAAGAAGAACCTGAATTTTTCAGACCCGCTCAAGTGAAGGAAGAAATGAAGAAATCGGTGTATAAGCGACCTGCATTTATGCAACAAGGGGACAAAAAATTGTCTGCTGCTGAAATCGGGACAGCTCTTCATACAACAATGCAACATCTTGATTTTTCGATGGACTCAAGTTCGCAAGCATTAACAGAATTCATTCAACAGTTGGCAAATAAACAATTGTTAACAGTCGCGGAAGCGGGAACAGTAAATGTCTCGGCTATGCAAGCCTTCCTGCAAAGTGAGTTGGGTGAACGATTGCGCCAAGCCAAACAAGTGTTACGCGAAGTACCATTTACGTATGGTTTGACAGATGATGATGGTGATATTCAAATTCTTCAAGGGATAGCCGATTGTTTATTTGAAGAAGCAGACGGTGAGTGGGTATTGCTCGACTATAAGACGGACCGAGTCAAAGGGGTATTGATTACGGAGAATGCCATAACGCGAGAAATGAATGTGCGCTATGGCTTGCAGTTGTCTTTATACAAAGAAGCCATTGAACAAATTTTACGAATCACGATTAAAGAGAAAATCCTGTATTTATTTGATGCAGAGAAAACGTTGGTACTGGAGGATTCCCTGTGAATGTTGCACCCACTCAGTTGAGTGAACGAGTTGTCGCGCTAGATATGATGCGCGGCTTCTCACTACTAGGTATTTTTATTGTGAATATGTTAGCTTTTCATACACCGTTTTACTACATCGATCCGTATACATGGTTTACAGTTCCTGCGGATCGTGATGCGTTTCAATGGATTGATATTGCAATTCAAGGAAGTGTGTACCCATTATTTTCGATGTTGTTTGGGTACGGACTTGCGATGCAATTTACGAAAGCTAGGGAGCGGGGCGTTTCATTTCCAAAATTAGCATTACGCCGATTACTTGTGTTATTAGGTTTTGGGATTGTCCATGCGTTCTTTATATGGTCTGGTGATATTTTAATTACGTACGCGATCAGCGGATTGTTGGTCATGTGGATTTTGTTCTTGTCTTGGAAATGGTTACTTGGCATTGCACTCGGACTGTATTTACTTCCGAATATTTTGATGTCCTTCGTCATGAAGCTAATTCCTGAAGACGAGCCGATATATTCAGGTGTTCAACAAATTGAATCATCAATCGTCGCGTTTGGTTCCGGTTCATGGGGTGATATTTTTGCACAACGTGCCGAGGATTGGATGTATGCGAATGGATTTACAATCCTATTCTTTTTATTGATTACGATTTTCCCGTACATGTTGATTGGTGCTGTTGCATCTAAATTGAATTTGATTCAGCGAACTGCTGAGAAGAAATTTTTTTGGCTAATCTTAATTGCTATTAGCCTTAGTGTTGGAACCTATATTAAATTTTTACCACACACGCAAGGTGCCAATTACTACACTATATTTGTGCAAGATATGTTTGGTGGACCACTTCAAGCAGTTGCGTATGCTGGGATAATAGCGCTTTTATGCCAGCTATCTTTATTCCGAAAACTATTTAGTCCTGTTGCGAAAGCTGGGCGTATGTCGATGACAACTTATTTAACCCAGTCTATTATTGCAACGACCATTTTTTATTCATACGGATTTGGCTTGTATGGCAAAGTCGACGTAATGACTGGAACATGGATGGCGATTGGGATCTTCCTCGTACAACTAATATTTGCTGAGCTATGGTTAGCTAAGTTTACGCAAGGTCCAGTAGAGATGTTGTGGAAGCGACTGACATATGGCAAAAGTGAGAAAAAAACGAGTGAAAATTCGGTTGAATTGTCGTAGAATAAGTTCAATTGAACATTCAATAATCAATTCTTAAGGGAGTGTCTGAAAATGAAAATTTTATCGTTTCGCTATGATGGTCAAATTTGCTTTGGTCCCAAAGTAAAAAAAGAAGAAGCCGTGTGGGACGTTTTAGCGATTCAAGAGACGCTCCAAGTATTGCCGAGTTTTCCGCAGACGATTTTACAAGGCGTTGAGGCTGGTATGGATTTTGTTGAGCAAATGCGTAAATTAGTCGAAGCGGCATTAAGTTCTGAAGAGCCAAAGCAATTTAAGCGATTATTTACCCAAATTGAATGGTTAGCGCCAATTCCTCGAACACCGAAAAACATCCTTGCGATCGGTCGAAATTATTCGGATCATGCAAAAGAAATGGGTTCAAAAGAAGCACCAGAAGATGTGATGGTCTTTACGAAATCACCAACAACGATTGCTGCCGATGAAGAAACGCTTTCTGTGCATGCCGAACTAACTTCGTCTTATGACTATGAAGGCGAACTAGCAGTGGTTATTAGCAAGAAAGGCTACAATGTGCCGCAAAAATTAGCGTATGATTATATCTTTGGTTATACGATTGCAAATGACTTAACAGCACGCGATTTACAAAAGAAACATCAACAATTTTTCTTAGGAAAAAGTTTAAATGGCTCATGTCCGATGGGGCCATATATTGTCACAAAAGATGAAATGCCAGACCCACATGCACTGAGTGTGGTGACAAAAGTGAATGATGAAGTCCGCCAAAATGGTCACACAAAAGATATGATTTTCCCTGTCGATCAATTAATCGCTGAGATTTCAAGTATGGTGACACTCGAACCAGGCGATATCATTTTGACTGGAACACCTGCCGGAGTAGGGAAAGGCTTTAATCCGCCTAAGTTTTTAAAAGCGGGAGATACAGTAAAAGTTTCGATAGAAGGAATCGGAACTTTGTGTAATCGTTTTGAATAAATTGATGCGACATGTAAATTCCGATGTAAATTTACTAGATATGATACGATAGAGTTGAACTAATAATTTGACGAGGTGAAACACATGGACTTTTTAGCTAGCACACATTTACACATTACAACTTGGGTAATCGGCCTAATCTTGTTCTTCGCAGCAGTGATGATGACCAACGGCAGCAAAGGACAAAAAATTACACAAATGGTTTTACGCGTATTCTACATTTTCATTCTATTAACAGGTATTGCTTTGTTTATGGATGGCATGGACTTCGATATGGGTATGCTGTACGGATTTAAATTATTAGGCGGGATCATCATCATTGGAATGATGGAAATGATTCTTGCGCGAATGAAGAAGCAAAAGCCAGCAACGATGTTCTGGATTTTGTTATTTGTCTTCTTGTTTATTACGATGTTCCTAGGGTTCAAACTTCCAATGGGTATCAACTTCTTAGCTTAATACTTATTGCGAGTGAGCCAATTGACTTTTGTCGATTGGCTTTTTCTTTTTGTCCTTGAAATGGTGTGTTGTTTTTGGCATTCTCCATTTCGCGAGGGTGTTTCAAGGATTCATTGGGTGGTTTCTCGATTTGGACGGGGGTATTCAAGGATTCAATGGGCACATTCAAGAATTCGAGCTACCTATTCTAAAATTCACGTTTTCCACACAATTTCAACGCGCAGAAAATGGAGCATTTTTGCTTTTTATCTATGTTTATTGGATAAAAATTATATATAAGTGTTTGTATATACAGAGAAATTGGCTGATTTACATTGCGGTGGATGCTTTCCGCGGGCAAGACTTCAGCCGCTTCCTTCGCATACGCTCAGTCCAGGGTCTTCAGTTCTTGCTGATTCCCCTGGAAAGATTAGAACCATAGTTCTAATCTTTGCGACGAAGCTAGCGCAGCGATGCAGGAGCAGTTGTTCTACGCCACCTCCATTTCAATCAACAGAAATAGTAAAAAGATTTATTAACTTGTATAAGAGATTTTAATGAAGTTTTTAAAGGTGATATGGAAAATGTGAATTTACTTTCACAGTCATTTTTGTACACATCTTAATCGCCATTTATTATCTATCTACCGACTATTGAACCACCCCTCATTAATTTACCCATGCATATTTACAAAGAAAATAGCAAACTGTGTCTAAATGCTAGAAAAGCGTATTACATTTCAACTATTTATTAAAGAGGTTCAACATCTTACTTCCATTCTTTAGAATATTGTGGTAATTTTAAAGAATAGAAAAACCGTCGGGAATCGATTTGGAAGGAGATTGAAACTAACTTGATTGGCATCATATTACTAGTGTTCGTTTTATTACTTATGTTTTCTTTTGCAATCTCCGCCTTCTTCAGTTCAAAGCAGGATCAGGTAAGCACGCTTACCAAAAAAGAATTACGCGAGACACTCGATTCATTGCAGAGTGAGCAAGAACCTATAACTAAAACAGATGTATTATAAACATTCAAGTGAGTCTATGTGATTCTCATTTGAATGTTTTTTTATTTCAGATTTCATTCCGAAAACTCTGATTAATACTTTCCCGGGAAATAAATACGAACATTATAGGTCTCATTCACAGATTTGACTTAACTGTTTTGTGAATATTGCTTTGAATCATGACAAGTCCTTTGGCGGTTTGGTAAAATGACGAAGGAAGATTCGTTAGAGGAGGACCTCAATTGAAAATAAATAAGTGGATTGGTTCTATTATTTCTTGTGTGTTGTTGGTGAGTATGGTTGGACAAGTTCCAACTTCTGCAGAAACGAACAAGAACATAATGGACGAAAGTATATATGATTTATTAGTGGATCGCTTTTTTAATAAAACCGTACAAAATGATTTCGAAGTGAATACACAAGATCCTGCGGCGTTTGCGGGTGGAGATTTCCTCGGAGTGTTAGAAAAGATTCCTTACCTTCAAAAAATGGGCTTTACGGGGGCGTCATTAGGACCGGTGTTTTCGACAGATACATACGATGGAAAGCGTGTTACGGACTATTCAACTTTTGAGCGACATTTTGGTACAAAGGATGAGTTCAAAACTTTAATTGCCGGTTCACAAAAACAAGACCTCAAATTACTGGTGGATTTTCCGATTCAGGAAGTGAGTGCTAACCATGTGTGGGCAAAAGAAAATCCGGAATGGGCGACAATAAACGACGACGGCACGCTGGATTGGGATATGAACAACGAAGAAGTGCAACAAGCAATTATTCAAGCTGCTGTTGAATTTGTGGGTGAATTTGAAGTTGATGGTTTACGAATTACCTCTATTGATGGTGTTGATACAACGTTTTTAAATGAAATGATCGTTGCTTTAAAAGGGAAAAACGAAACACTGTATGTCTTGAGCAATGCAGAAAGTGAAGCTGATTTTGACTTGACTGTATCTGCAAAAAATACAGATCTTGCGCGAAATGCCTTCAAAAATGTTGATTTACCGACTGAAGAATTTGGAAAGACCCTTGATCAATCAAACATGATTCGTTCTATCGATCACATAAATGAACGTCGATTTACAGCCGATGCAGCAGAAGAAAATATGTTTCCACCAACTCGATGGAAAATTGCATTCGCAACATTGATGTCGATTCCTGGAGTACCGGTTATTACGTACGGTTCAGAAATTGCCATGAATGGTGAACAGGCTCCAGAATCCAATCAAATCATGAACTACAAAGTTGAAGAAGAGTTAATTGATTACGTTGGGGATTTACAAAAATTACGCAATGGTTCAGCAGCTTTACGTTCTGGTGAGATGGAATTATTGCATAATGAAAATGGATTTATGGTGTTTAAACGTTGGAATGAAGAGGAAACGTGGGTTGTCGCTATCAATAATACTGGCAGCACGCAGCAGTTTGATTTAACGGAAGAAATGATGGGTGCGAATGTAGAATTACGCGGCCTAATGGAAAGTGATATTTTAAGACAACGTGAAGATGGCACGTATCGAATAGTAGTAGATCGAGAAATTGCCGAATTTTTCACCGTTAATGAACCTAAAGGGTTAAACAAAGGATATTTAGCCGCGCTAGCAATGGTTTATGTATTATTTCTTGGATTTTTATACTTAGTATGGCGTAAGGGAAAGCAACGTAAAAAGGATAAATAAGTGAGGGAGTCTTTATTCCATTGTGAATAAAGGCTTTTTTCTTTTGTAGGATTCCGGTGAAAGTTTAATGTTGTAAAACCAGCAGTTAATGTTGTAAATTATTTTGCTAATGTTGTAAAATCTCCAGCTAATGTTGTAAAACAAGCAAGTTTCAGCTTCGCTCACCGACTTCTCTGTCCAAACAAAAAACGCTTAAGACAAGGAACATCTTAAGCGTTAATCAATTATTTAGCTCGATAACTTGCCATGTTCACTGGGTCTTTCGGTGAAGAATAGGGTGGAGCATAAGCCAGTTCTAATGCTTGCAAGTCATCAATCGTCAACCCAGCGTAAATGGCTGTTGCAATGACGTCGATTCGTTTATCCACACCTTTTTCACCTACGGCTTGTGCACCTAAAACTTTGCGACTTTCCACGTCATAATGAATTTTTAAGAACAAATCCCCATGATCTGGGTAATAGCCGGCATTCGATTTAGACTTTTGAGTGACGGTTTTAAATGTCAAATCCGATTCATTTAAATTTCTTTCACCAAGACCGGTCATCCCGACGCTTAAGTCAAAGACTTTGGCAATCGATGTGCCGAGCATTCCTTTAAACGTAATTTTCTGTCCGGCTATATGATTTGCTACGACATAGGCTTGGCGGTGTGCGGGCCATGCGAGAGGAACTCTCTTTGGTTGTCCGGTAATGAAGTCTTTATTCTCAGCTGCATCACCTAACGCATATATGGCAGGATCATTGGTCTGCATGAATTCGTTCGTCACAATTCCACGTGAATCCCCAATTGTAAGTCCCGCTTCCGAAGCTAGTTCGGTAGAAGGTGAAACGCCAACACTCATCAAAATGAAATCTGCCTCAAGCTTTTCGCCTTGGTCTAACGTGATATTACGGCCATCAACATGCGTTATAAAGTTTTCTTTGTATACTTTAACTCCATGTTCATGCAATTCTTTTTCAACGATATCTGAGCTATCAACATCCAAAATGTTCATTACTTGTGGTGACTTTTCAACCAATGTTACTTTCATTCCAAGATCCACAAGGTTTTCAGCCATTTCTAGTCCAATAAAACCTGCTCCAACGATTACACAACTCTTCGGAGACTCCGCTTCAATAAATGAATGAATGTTGCGCATATCTTCAAAATTTCGTAACGTAAATACTTTAGCGCTATCCAATCCATCTGTTTTTGGAACGATTGGTGTTCCTCCTGGAGATAGAACGAGCACATCATATGCTTCTTCAAAGGTTTTATTGGAAAGTAAGTCTTTTACTTCAACTACTTTCTTCTCTCGATCGATGCGCATGACGCGGTGTTTCATTTTTACGGTAATATTCTTTTCATCCTTAAATTTTTCAGGAGTAGTGGCAATTAGATCTTGTTCATTCTCGATATGACCGCCCAAGTAGTAAGGCATGCCACATGCAGCAAAGGACATGGTTTCGTCTTGATCAAAAACGGTGATGGACGAATCTTTATCTAAATAGCGGATTTGGGAAGCAACAGTAGCTCCACCCGCGACAGCACCTACAATGACAATTTTCGGCATGTAAAAACTCCATTCTTATGGCTGAATTTGGTTTGAAAAGAATATGGCAAGTGTTCCTGGACCTGCGTGTGAACCAACCGCAGAACCAATTACATGAATTTCCACATGTTTCGGTTGAAAGTTTTCCTCTATCATTTTCTTCATGTCCAAAGCAAATGCTTCATCGTCTCCGTGGCTTATTGCAATCGTTTGATCATGCAAGCGTTCGCCACGTTCTTCCATTAATTCGAGGATTCGTTTCATTAGTTTTTTACGACCACGCAATTTTTCGATCGGAACTAATTTGCCATCTTCAACATGGAGTAAAGGTTTAATATTCAACAATCCGCCGATAAAGGCACTTGCTTTTGAAACTCTGCCACCACGTGCCATATAATCTAAATCTTCTACGGTAAATAAATGTTCCATATGTGCAGCTTTAAAACGAATAATTTCTTCAATTCGCTCAAGAGGTTCACCGGCTTTTTGTAAGCGAACAGCTTCTTTCACCAATAAACCATAACCTAAAGACGCACATTTAGAATCAATGATTGTCAACTTTAATTGAGGATATTCTTCTAAAACCTGATCTCTAATCATAACTGCTGAATTATGTGTTCCAGACAATTCAGATGAGAAGGCAATGTACAATCCTTCTTCGCCGGATTTCGCAAGTTCTTCAAATAGAGTAATGAATTGTTCTGGTGATGCTTGTGACGTTTTCGGATGCTTGCCTGATCGAATGGCAGCATAAACTTCAGATGAATTAATAGTTTCTACATCTAAATATTCTGCCTCCTCAATTTGAACACGTAAAGGAATTAGGGTCACAGGATTAGTTTCGTAAAATTCTTTCGGTAAATCGCAGGCACTGTCTGCATATATTCTCATTTCCATCCCCCATATAATTTCTGTCTTTTTTTATAATTTTAAACGTTGTTGTAAGTAGTTCGCAATACCGTCCTCGTTATTCGTACCGGTAACATCATTTGCTAATGATTTCAAAGGTGCAATCGCGTTACCCATTGCTACGCCTGTCCCAGCATATTCAATCATTTCTAAATCATTGTCTTCATCCCCAAATGCTATGATGCGATCTTGAGGAATGTTCAAGTGTTTAGATACATGGGCGAGCCCAACAGCTTTGCTTAAACCGCTTCGTACGATTTCTATGACATGCCAAGGTGCACCCCAACGTCTATGATCAATCACTTCCGCATGAACATCATGTAAGTGTTGTCGAATGGCAGAGACTTCCGATTCTTCTGCATGAATGAGTATACTCGTTGGATCCGCTTTTAAATAATTGCGAATGTCCCCAGTTGTTATTTGCGGATTACCGAAACTGAATATATCGAGCAGTTTTTCATCATGATAATGTAAGTATACATCGTCCATAACCTCGGCAATAATATTGTGGAATTTAAAATCGTGTAGAGCGTCAATGACTTCATTTACCACCTTTAAATTAATTGGCTCATGGACGGTTTTAAAACCTTTATCCAAAGGATGGTGAACAAACGCACCGTTAAAATTCACGATCGGCGTTTCAATTTTTAGTTGTTGATAATAAATTTCGCTTGCTCGATAAGGTCGACCGGTCGCAATCATGACCTCATGTCCATTTTCACGAGCTTTATTTAACGTATGTAAGGTTTTTTCTGAAATGACTTTCTCATCAGTCAATAAAGTTCCGTCTAAATCCAAAACGATTAAATGTGGTTGCATGATGTAGAACTCCCTTCCTTCTATATAAAGTGTATCTTCACATAGAGGAATCGTCAAAAATATCCAACTCATTTTTGAACTTTCAGAAATATTTTGCTACGATAATAGTATGTTGAGCTAAAAGGATGTGTAATGTATGATTGTTGATCACGAAAAGTGGAGCAATATTCCTCTTTTGCATGTATATAAGGAAGAATATAAAAATGAACAAGTTCCAGTTGTTTTCTTTTTACACGGTTTTACGAGTGCGAAGGAGCATAATCTTCATTATGCCTACCAGTTAGCTGAAAGAGGAATGCGTGTTTTATTGCCAGATGCGCATTTACATGGTGAACGTCATGAATCTTTGGATGAAATCCAATTATCGTTAAGATTTTGGGAAATTGTTTTAACTTCTATTGAAGATGTCAAAACTTTAAGAAGTGAATGTATCAATCGCCAGTTATTATCGGACGATACAAAAATAGCGCTTGCAGGTACCTCAATGGGCGGGATTGAAACATTAGGTTGTTTAAAAGTGTACCCATGGGTAGATGTGGCAGCCGTGATGATGGGGTCACCGGGGTATGTTCAACTGGCGAAAGCACAGATGGCACAATACGAAGCACGTGGCTTTAAACTGCCAGTAACCGAAATCGAGCGTAAACAAATTTTAGAGACGCTAAGCAATTTTGACTTAACGAAAAATCCGGAAGCGTTAAATGGACGACCTGTTTTCTTTTGGCATGGTCAACAAGACACGGTCGTTCCATACGAACCAACATATAATTTCTATAACGCCATAAAAAAATCGTATGCTGATCATCCTGAGCGTTTTCAATTTAAGTCAGATCAACTAGCAGGACATGCTGTTTCAAGAAAAGGTTTACTGGAAGCAACGGATTTTCTGGCAGAGTATTTGTCAGTCTAACCGCGATTTGATATGATGGAACTATACCAGATTCGGAAAGGGGTATGAATATGGATCAAGATATGCGCGAAAGCATGATGGGTGCACTTGAAAACGTGATTGACCCAGAACTTGGGATTGATATCGTTAATTTAGGTCTAGTTTATGACGTTGATTTGTCTGAAGACGGATTTGCAGTAGTAACGATGACGTTAACATCATTAGGTTGCCCAATGGGACCAATGATCGTTGATATGGTTAAAACATCATTATATGAATTACCGGAAATCAAAGAAGTGGACGTTAATATTGTTTGGACACCAGGTTGGTCAAAAGACAATATGTCACGTTACGCTAAAATGGCACTCGGTGTCAGATAATATATGTGCATACAGTCCTATGATTCAGTGAAAGCTGAGTTGTAGGACTTTTTTTGATTTCATTTGATGAGCTTGCACATTCAAGTTTTTATGTACGAAAGCAAGACTATAAACGAATAAAAAATGTTGATTTCCATTGCGACGGACGCTTTCCGCGGGCAAGACTTCAGCCGCTTCCCTCGCTTTGCTCAGTCCAGGGTCTTCAGTTCTTGCTGATTCCGCTGGAGTCGCCGTCTTCATTTCAATCACTTGATACCCGTTAACTCTTTTTAGAATTCTATGTCCAATACCTGAAATTCTTCAATAGATAACGGTACTTCAAAAGATCAAGTTAGTTATAAAAAACATATACAAAGTACAGATTTTCATTCGAAATCACTTTTCTTTACAGTTTTCCATGTTCAATCGTATAATGGTCAAAAAAGGTCAAACTTTGAGGAGTGGGATATATGCAACAACAAAATGAACAAAAAAAGCCTCTTGAATTATACGGTCGAAATCTTGTCGAACAAGCTCGAAATGGCAAAATGGATCCGGTCATTGGGCGTGATCAAGAGATTCGTCATGTGATTCGAATCCTTTCCCGTAAAACGAAAAATAATCCGGTTCTCATCGGAGAACCCGGTGTTGGGAAAACAGCGATTGTAGAAGGATTAGCACAACGTATTGTAAGAAAAGACGTGCCTGAAGGATTAAAAGATCGAGACATCTTCGAGTTAGATATGGCTTCACTAATTGCAGGTGCTAAATATCGTGGAGAATTTGAAGAGCGTTTAAAAGCAGTATTGAAAGAAGTAAAAGACAGTGAAGGACGCATCATTTTATTTATTGATGAAATCCATACCATTGTTGGCGCAGGTAAAACAGAAGGTGCGATGGACGCAGGGAATATGTTAAAACCGATGCTGGCTCGTGGTGAGTTGCATTGTATAGGTGCAACAACTCTCGATGAGTATAGAATGCATATTGAAAAAGATCCTGCGTTAGAACGTCGATTCCAACAAGTGCTTGTTCGCGAACCATCTGTTGAAGATACGGTTTCGATCTTGCGAGGATTAAAGGAACGATTTGAATTGCATCATGCAGTGCGCATTCACGACCGCGCAATTGTAGCAGCAGCACAGCTTTCGAACCGTTATTTAACTGAACGATTTTTACCAGATAAAGCGATTGATTTAGTAGATGAAGCATGTGCGATGATTCGTACTGAAATTGACTCGATGCCGCAGGAACTGGATGAAGTCACAAGAAGAATGATGCAACTTGAAATAGAAGAACAGGCATTAATGAAAGAAAAAGATCCTGCTAGTCAAAAAAGGTTAACTAATTTGCGTACGGAACTAGAGACACTAAAATCGTCAACAGAAGCGATGCGCAACCAATGGACAACTGAAAAAGAATCATTAAAGCATATACAAGAAAAACGTGAACAATTAGATGTTTATCGAAGAGACTTAGAGGATGCTGAAAATCGCTATGATTTGAATAAAGCGGCAGAACTGCGTCATGGTAAAATGCCATCTCTCGAAAAAGAATTGGCGGATTTAGAAGCAGCTCTTGAATCAAGCACAGATAATCGTTTATTACGAGAAGAAGTAACAGCTGAAGAAATTGCCTCAATTGTAGCTAGATGGACGGGCATCCCTGTTACGAAGCTTATCGAAGGAGAGCGGGATAAATTATTGCGCTTAAAAGAAACACTTCAAGAACGAGTAGTAGGGCAAGATCAAGCCGTTCAATTTGTAACGGAAGCTGTATGGCGCGCTCGTGCAGGTATTAAAGACCCATCTAAACCGATTGGTTCCTTCTTATTCCTTGGTCCTACTGGAGTCGGGAAAACGGAATTAGCGAAAGCGTTAGCTGCTAATTTGTTTGATTCAGAGGATCATTTCATTCGAATTGATATGTCTGAATACATGGAAAAACACAGTGTATCTAGACTAGTTGGAGCACCTCCTGGTTATATCGGGTATGAAGAAGGCGGACAATTAACGGAAGCGGTGCGACGAAATCCATATTCGGTTATATTGTTAGATGAAATTGAAAAAGCACATCCGGATGTAGCGAATATTTTGTTGCAACTGCTAGACGATGGACGTATTACAGATAGCCAAGGACGAATGGTTAACTTCACGAACACCGTGGTTATTTTGACTTCCAATATTGGATCGCAGTATTTATTAGATGGTGGAGAACATGCGGAAGACCAAGTGATGACTGCTTTACGCGCTCACTTCAAACCGGAACTATTGAACCGTATGGATGAAGTCGTTTTATTCCATGCATTAAAAGGTTCTCATTTCGAAGCAATCACGGAGAAATATTTAGAGCAGCTTGCTAAACGTGTGGGTGAACAAGAAATCCATTTAACGTACACGCCAGAACTCATAGCGTGGGTAGTTGATCAAGGAACTGACGCCGCCTTTGGTGCACGACCATTACGTCGATTTATACAACGTCATGTCGAAACGGCAGTTGCAAAAGAATTATTAGGTGGAGAATTAATCCCAGGTAGCCGAATTGAAGCAACTGTTGTTGATAATCACATCCAAATTAATAAAATATAGGTGAAAAAAACTGTTACATTCTAGAGAATACCGATCTTTCCTGCAGAATAACTGACCTGTGAGGAAACTCGTTTGTCTGTCTGCAGAAAAGGATCTGTATTCTCATTTGTGTTTTCAAATTGATAATTAAGTAATTGTGTAATGTATAAAACAATGATTTATCTCTATCTTTCTAGTTTAGAATTCGTTTGGCTTTTTACTTATATTTAGATGATGTTGGTTTCTTTAAGTAAACATGAAGGTGTTTTTACTTGTTAAGATTAATGTGTTTTTTCTGATTGGAATGGAGGCCGCGACTCCATGGGGAGCAGCACGAGCTGCAGACCCTGGACTGAGCATAGCGAATGTTTTTGTATTTGCGACGAGTAATCGCAGGAGCAAGGGAAGCGGCTAAAGCCGTGCCCCCAGGAAAGCGTCCGCAGCAATGGAAATCAAAAACTTTTTTTAAGATAGAAAAAACGGTCTCTCAATAAAATGAGAGACCGTCAGACTGTAGACAAACTCATTAATTTTGAGTTTGCCTACAGTCTTTTTTCATTTAAAATTAAAATATGACAAATCATGTGGAATCTGAGCCCTTTCCTGCGGACGAACGCCTCAATCTCCTCGACCTAAAGGTCTGCGGGGCTTTCGGCATCCGTTTTTCCGCGGGAGTGGCTCTGATTCCTTTCCTTTTAAAAATACTTGTTTGAGGTGACTATAATGCTTTCAAAACATAATTCCATTCAAAGAGATCAAATTGAAATGATTGCTTTAGATCAACTTGTGCCTGCGAACCACCTTGTTCGCAAAATTGAGTCTGCGCTTGATTTCTCTTTTATTTATGAAT